>WTAG01000012.1 GCA_013139755.1 Methylomarinum sp.
GGTTCCTATGGTAACTTTGCTGCATTATTTAACCTGATTACTTACCAGCATCTCTCGGCAGCAATTGCCAGAACTAAAAATCTAAAATCACTGAATAATAAGGTGCATCCAGCAAGCAATCAGATGATTCAACAAAATCATTTGACGCCCCATACTCTATATGCATATATCTACAGCTCACATTACATTAAATTAATGTGTCTTTACAATAACTATAATAAAAGAGGTATTGCTATGGATTTAATTACGACAAAACTCGGTATAGAAATGCTATTGAGGTGGGGACATTTTATGGCGGGTATTACTTGGATAGGTTTACTTTATTACTTTAACTTTGTCCAAACAGAATACTTTAAAGAAGCTGATGCCACATCAAAGTCTGATGCCATTCAAAAACTAGTACCCAAGGCTTTATGGTGGTTTCGCTGGGGAGCGATGTTCACTTTAATAACAGGATTAGGTATTTTTGCTGTTAGAGGCGGCGGAATGTCCATGGATATTTATGTGGGCGCATTACTCGGACTATTTATGTTTTTAAATGTCTGGTTAATTATTTGGCCCAACCAACAAATTGTTATTGCATCAACCAAACAAGTTGCCGAAGGTGGAGAGGCACTACCAGAAGCAGCAACCGCATTAGTAACCGCTGGATTAGCATCAAGAACAAACACTTTATTCTCAATCCCCATGCTATTTTTTATGGGAGCTTCAGCTCATTACCCCCATAGCTTTAGTCTATTGGCATTTATTATTGCAGTTGCAGCCATTGTGGTACTTGAATTCAACGGAGCTTACCCTGCAATCAAGCAGTTTGATGTATTTAAAAAACTACCTGAAGGCGGAAGATTAAAATATTATGCCAGCGTCAATGGTGTCATTTATTGCGGTTTAGGCTTAACCGTTATATTGTTTCTTATTTTAGATATCCTATAACAACTCCAATACATTCATGCTCAAACCACCACTCCTGCGAGCTCTTAGCCGGAATCTATAGTATGCACATAGGTTCCCGATTAGAGCCTTAGGGAATGATGATTTCAGGATAATTACATATTCGGATTTATACTTCAGCTAATAACCCTAAACAAAAAGCCTCAGATGCTAAAAATATCGGGGCTTTTCAAGTCATACCCAATCACTTTCAGGGCAATGCATTGAGAAAAACTGAGTAACAACCACCACATCTAACCCTTAAAATGGTCAGAGCACGTCGCATATAGGAGAACCTGCTGCAACCGTTCCAACAAACAGTGTAAAGTATTCTTCATTAATTGGACTTGTTGTTTCTACTGTGGTTTTAATTTCAAGCGCTTGTTCAGTTAAGCGTACACCACGTTGTTTACGGTTAGGTGCTTGCACCAGTTCAGCATTAATTAGGCCTTGAATATGTTTATGCAATGAGCCTCTAGATTTAAGACCCATTTCAAAGCACAATTCATCCAATGTCGGTGGCTGAATAAATTGGTCTTGATTGGCAATAAGATAATCTAAAACTTCTTGCTGCTTTCTGGTTAAATTAGTGTTGCTTTGCATTTTCGTTCTCTTTTTGTTTTTATTAATACCAGACAGTGAACAAGTTTATTTTTTTATTTTGATTTTTTGGTTCTTTCCCCTATGGCTATCTATCCTGAAATTGACTTGATGCATTCTGAAATGCGCGATTGGCGACAGCATTTCCATCAATTCCCTGAAACGGCTTTTGAGGAAATCAATACCTCTGCATTTATCAGCTCAAAATTGAAAAGTTTTGGATTAAAGGTTCATGAGGGGTTGGGCAAAACCGGAGTTGTTGCCAGTTTATCCTCAGGTAACAGTTCTAAAAGTATTGCGCTTCGTGCTGATATGGATGCGCTGTTTATTGAAGAAAAAAATACCCTACCCTATAAATCGAGAAATAGCGGAAAAATGCATGCTTGTGGTCATGATGGACATTCCGCTATGTTATTAGGCGCAGCGAAATATTTAGCGGATCATATTGATTTTAACGGTACGGTTTATTTTATCTTTCAACCTGCTGAAGAAGGTCGTGCTGGGGCTAAACAAATGATTGATGATGGTTTGTTTGAGTTATTTCCAACAGATTGTGTTTTTGGTTTACATAACTTTCCTGATATTCCACCAGGCCATTTTGCAATTAAAACGGGCGCTATGATGGCTTCTTTTGATTGTTTCGAAATTGTCTTATCAGGACAAGCCACACATGCTGCGATGCCTCATTTGGGTGATGATGTTTTGCTTGCTGCGGCTCAACTAATTACCGCTTTACAATCTATCGTTAGTCGCAATGTTAACCCGGCTGATTCGGCTGTGCTGAGTATTACTCAAGTCCATGGTGGTAATACTTGGAATGCTATCCCTGATTCTGTGGTGTTAAGGGGGACTTATCGTTGCTTTAATTCGGATGTTCAAACGTTGATTAAAGATAAACTGATCCAAATCGTTGAATCTTTAGCAAAAGGTTTTGATCTTACCTCTGAAATCACTATTAACCCTGAAAATGCAGGTTATCCTGTTACCTCTAATTCAGAAGCTGAAACGGCTATTGCTGTAACTGTTGCCCAAGAAGTAGCAGGTGTTAATCATGTTGATTTGCAGCCTGTTCCCAGTATGGGTTCTGAAGATTTTTCTTTTATGTTACAGGAAAAGCCAGGTTGTTATGTTTGGCTAGGTAATGGATCATCTGAAGGTGATTGTTTATTGCATAATCTTCATTATGATTTTAATGATGATATCTTGACCATCGGGGCAAGTTATTGGGTTAAATTGGTTGAAACCGTTTTAAAGTAACAAGGATTATTATGACAGCGTATAAAGAACTACTTCTATTAAGACACGGCAAATCCGATTGGAATACTGACTCTACTGATTTTTATCGTCCATTAAATAAACGAG
>WTAG01000687.1 GCA_013139755.1 Methylomarinum sp.
CAAATATGCACGTAATGCCAAAGAATTAAAAGATGTCAGCTCTACAGGGCTTTCTTATTTAGCTTTAATCACCTTTTTTACCGGCATCACCTCCATGTTACGCAAACAAGACCAAACCGCTGTTTGCTGGCCAATTGATGAGCTAGGTGATTTAGCTCCCGAAAACATTGAGGCGATGCTGTCTAGGCTAACAAAGAAAAATATTCGGATACTTTCCGCCACACCTATCGCTGGCCGACAAGTGCTAAGTTTGTTTAATCGACGTTACTTGTTAGACAAACAACAGCTACACCAGGTTAATTTACCTGAAAGCAAATTAGATCAACTATTAGCAGCGGAAGCAAGCCATGTTTAAATTAGTTACAGAAGCCCTGTTAAGTGGCCAATTTATTTGCCCTACTGCTTTTCCTGATGCCTTTGATTATTTGTCTCAAGCCGACAATTTTAAAAAAGTCGATGCATTTTTAGCTCAGTTAGATAGAGAATTAGCCGTTTTAGATGGAGACGAAATTTATTACTCTGCCTACACGGTGGTTGACGACAGTAACCGCCAAAAAATTAAAGAAGAGTTCTCAGAAACACGCTCTCAATTACGCCCAGTAGTGGAATGGATGGATATGATCATGACCACCACCGGACAAGACATGCCCATTAGAGCGCGTGATGAAATCAGGCTACATCATTTACTAAAAATGATAGAAAACGAGCCTTCTTTATGCGAACAACTGACTCGCTTAACTCAAACCAGCTTTTTTCGTACCGCCAAAAGCAATATTGATGAGCAGTTAAGCTGGATTTTACAAAAACTGGAACAGTCGGGATACCTTGTAAAACCCAATCCACAGGGCGCGCTTTATATAGTTACCGGGAAAATGAACTACTTGCATCAAGTCATTGCCTTTTTAAATGATGCCGAAGCACTGGAGCTGGACCTGGCCGATGATCATGATGATCAAAACAACCAGCAGGAATTATTCTCATGAGTTTTGACCAGCAACAAGTCGCCAGCCTGATTAGAAAACTGGGCTCTTCTGATCAGATGTTAGCTAACGCCTATATTAATGGTACGGTATTTAGTGATAGTGACAATAAAAACCTAATTGAAGGCTTAAAGAAAACCGGTATTTTACGAACAGCAGATCATACTGATGAGTTTCGTTTAAGCACTGATGTTAAGCGACTAATTGACCGTTTATTATTAAGAAACTTACGTTATCGGCAAAACACCGATATGGCTAAGATGATCAAAAATGTCGAAGAAGATATTGAAGCCTACCGCATAGCCTTAGAACAAAATGAACAAGACGAGGCAAAATATCATCTGGAACAAATTGATGACAACTTATATGAGTCACTCGAACTACTAGAAACTAGCTTAAACATTATGTTTTCGGCTATTACCAGCCAGTTCGGTTTTGTTAATTCTCTCACCAGTAAAATTCGAGAGAATGAACGCGCCTTAAACTATGCCCAGCAACTCGTTAAAGAACTTAAACTGATCAACTTAAATGATTGCTATGAATGGCTAAATTGGGCCGTTTCACCTGAACTATCAAGCAAAGTCATTGCTTTTATCGATCAATACCAAAGTATCGTCAAGCGACTTGCCAGTATAGTCGATCGCATGAAGACGCTGCTATTTACCTTACGCTTACAAGAAAAAACAGCAAATAGAACCCGAGCTATGGCTCAATTCTTAAAACAACACCCCGAATGGGAGCCTTTGGACTGGAGTAATGAAAGCACGATTCCTAAGCTATTAAAACGTGGTTCAAAGTTAAGTTTACAAAGCAGCCTTAATATCAACAAATCAAGTTTACAGCCTGAGCTTATCAAAATTGTTCAACAGCTAAAACGGCAATCTAAACCTATTGCTGCTATTGAAAGAGATAGAGATTCACAGCCGGTAAAAGCCGCTGACAGCTCTCAAATTGAGTACCATAGAGATCACTATGAAACCCATATTGAAAAATTATTTTCCCAAGTATTAGAAAAGCAAGGATACAAAATATCAGCCTTACAGTATTGGAAAATCGAGAATTTAGATATAAAACCCGAACTTTGGTTAGATTTTGTATTTGCCCAGCATTGTTGTTTACAAAAACGGCTTAAACAAGCGATAGCACTGGAAATGGAAGGTGAAGCGTTAGCAGGATTTAATGGAAACCAGCTAATTTCTGAAATTTACTTGCGTAGAGTTCAGTAAGAGCGGTCAAAACTCAAGCAGACTGCTTTGAAAAATATTGACTAACAGCTTGTATAATTTCTTCAAAATCAGCTTTTATATAGGCTTCATTAGCCCCCATACGTTTAATAGAATTGATAAAAGTAAGACTAGATGACACAGCAATTATATAGGGTCTATCCTCACCTAGCTCACGAATAATCTCAAACCCATCCATTTCAGGAAGGTGTATATCCAGGACAACTAATGCAGGCTTAGTTTCTCTTATTAATTGTAAGGATTTTCTGCCATTTAAAAGATAAGCCACAGTGAAGCCTAAAAGTTCGAAACGCTCTTTCATCAATAGACAGCAGATCTCATCATCGTCAATGATTAAAATATTTTGATGATTCATGACAAGCCTCCATAATTATTCGCCACCGGCAAACAATACACTTATTATTTAAAAAAGTATGTCCGTTATAAATTACTTTTATAAATATTTGAGGGACCCAATGAAAAAGGAATGTACCAATGGAATACTCTACCCACACAAAAATTCATAATATGTTGTTGGATAAGATGGTCGATATTAGTAAAAATATTAATCAATAGTGATTGATTCTCAGGTTATCCATAACCCCCACTTCAAGCAATAAACCCTTTTAAAATAACTAAATTTAATTTTGTTAATTCTCTATGAGGGGTTTACACTTTAAGTATTGCTTGCAAGAAAGGAGTCAAAGAGATGAAGTACTTTGATTTAGATCCTAAGCTAACCATACCTTTCTATAATTTACTGGAACCATTAGGTGACAGTCTTAATTCATCCGTTTATAAAGCAGTCTCAAAAGAAAATCCTGATAGTTTTTTTATCATTAAAGTTTTAAAACGGCCTGTCAATAACGAAAGCCAGCGTCGCTATCTTTCTCAGAAAGTTGAAAGGCTGAAAATCATTCATGATCCGCGCGTTATTACCCCGCTAAGTTTTGAATACTATAGCGATGCTCAGTTTATAGTACGCCGTTTTTTCCCTGGAAAAACCCTGAATACTTTCCTTGTTGAACAACAAGAGAAAATATCGTTGACAGACTTTTTTAATATTGCCAGTGAATTATCGTTGGCAGTCAATGCCATACATGAGGCAGGTATTATTCATGGTGGAATCAAACCCAATAATATTCTGATTCAGGCCGAGACCAACGCAGTTCGAGTGGTGGATTTTTTAAATCCGGTCGATATTCAGGAAATCAGCCATTTTATCTACGACCAAAGTTTTGTTGAAGGGACTTTAGCTTATACCTCTCCGGAACAAACCGGTCGAATTAATCATCGCGTTGAATTTTCCACTGATATTTATTCTCTAGGGATTATCTTTTACCAGTTGTTAACCGGTAAATTGCCTTTTACCAGTACTGATCCTTTGGAGTTGATCCATTCACACTTGGCTGAGGAGGCATCTCCAGTACATCGTGTTAACCCTAAAATTCCGGCAATTATCAGTGATATTGTCGCTAAAATGTGTCTGAAAGAACCTGAAAAACGCTATCAGACAGGTGTGGGCTTATATGCAGATATTTGTCATTGTGCTGATGAATATCGGCAAATGAAAGATGTAAAGCCTTTTATACTGGGATTACGGGATCATACTCAACGAGTCATTTTTATTTCGAAAATGGTGGGCAGAAATAAGGAAGCTCAAGTTATTCTGGATGAATATTCACTGCTTGTGTCGGGCAAAGGATTTCATTCGGCTTTTATTTCAGGGCTACCTGGTATTGGTAAAACGCGGTTAATTCAAGAATTACAACAACCTTTAGTTGAGAATAAAGGCTATTTCACCTCTGGAAAATTCGATCAATATCAAAAAAACATACCTTATAGCTCTTTAATTCAGGCTTTTCGTAATCTGATCCGCACTTTTCTAACTGAAAGTGATACGCGAGTTAAGGAATGGAAAGAACAAATCCTAGCAGCGTTGGGAAAGCAAGGGAAAGTGATTACTGATGTCATTCCTGAATTAACTGTTTTAATAGGAAGTCAGCCTGATGTGGCTGATTTGCCTCCAGTGGAAGCAAGAAACCGATTTAATAATTTATTCGGGGCTTTTCTGGCCAGTCTAAGTCGAGAAACTAATTCATTGGTACTATTTATTGATGACTTGCAATGGTGTGACAGTGCTACCTTTGATTTTCTACAACATTTGTTTGCCAATGCCGAAGATTATCCGCATCTATTTTTTATTGGTGCCTACAGGCACAATGAAGTTGATGAGTCACATCCTTTGGTTTTTTTACTCAGGACAATTAAAGACTGGGGACAGAAGCCTCAAGAGCTACGCATTGGCGCATTGAATAGGCAAGCCTGTCATGAGATGGTCGCCTATATCCTGGATTTACCATTGCAGCAAACTGAACATTTAGCTGTTTTTCTTGCGGAATTAACCGAAGGTAATCCCTTATTTGTCAGCGAAAGTTTGTCCTGGTTGAATGGTGAACAACTGTTAATGTTTAGCGAACAGGGGCAATGGGGGTGGGATATGGAAAAAATCCGCCATTCCAATATGCCATCCACGGTAGTGGATATGTTTGGCTTTAAAGTTCAGCGACTGGAATTGGAAACACTGGAAATTGTTAAAATTTGTGCGTGTATGGGCAACCGTTTTGCTGCTGAAGATATTGCACTTATTCATGATGTTGAGTTAAGCACTTTGTTTGAGTGTTTAAAGCCAGTTTTAACCTTAGGACTGTTTATTGAAAGCAAAACTGAATTTCAGTTTGTTCACGATAGGGTTCAGGAAGCTGTATTAAGGTTGCTTCCATCTGAACAGCGTCGCCAGATTCACTGGAAAGTTGGTTGGCATTTGCTAGGGGATAAACAACTTGATGCTGAACTGGAAAAACAAGATAACTTATTTACCATAGCGGCACATTTAAATTTAGGCTGCCCAGACGATATCAGTAACGAAGATATTCTGAAGGTAGCCCATATTAATCTCTATGCAGGTAATAAAGCGCTCAATGCCCTAGCTACCCAAGCAGCCAATGAATATTATAGTGATGGTCTAAAATTGTTGTCGGAACAAGCCTGGGTTGATCACTATTTATTGATGTATAGATTACACCAGAAACTAGCAAAAACCGAGTTGATGTGCGGTCGATATGAGTCATCTGAAGTTCTGCTTAATGAGTTGTTGCAACGTGCTGTCGATGATTTGGATAGAGCAGAAGCATTGGCGGAGCAAACGACTTCATTATCTTCTATTGGCGACTTTATCAAGGCAATTGACACAGCTAACAGGGGCTTGGCTTATTTTGATAAAGCGATTCCCGAAGATGATGAGTTGGTCAGACAGCGTTTGCAAACATTGATGCAGTCGATAGACGATAAATATGGTGATGTTTGGGATACCATTCTAAACATGCCGTTTACTGAGGATAGAAAAAGTAAAGTCGAGTTGGTTTTTTATAGCGAACTGATTCCTGACTTATATATGTCTGGGCTAGTTCCTCAATTGTATCTATCGGCGGCTCAATCGACCCTGCATTGTTTGCAGGGCGGCATGGATGAGTCGGTGATATATTCTTTCTCGATTATGGGGCTAAATCTGGGTGAGCAGGGACAATTTGAAATGGCCTTTCGTTACCAGGACCTGGCTCATGATTTGTGTGCCCGTTATCCCGATACCTTTGGTGCAACACGGGGCATAAACGGGATAGTCTGGTGTAATATGCATTCACGCAGTCACCCTAAAGAAATCGTTGAATACTGTCGGAAAGGTATCCAGTGTGGTAAGAATTGCGGTGATTTATATAATGCAGGCTTGTCCTACGGACCTTTGATGTGGAATTTGCAAGTTCAGGGCAGTAATTTCACGGTAATAGAGGAAGTTGCGAAAGAATGTCTGGAGTTTTCTACTAAGAATCAGCTTTCATTTTCAGTCGGATTGGCAGAGGCAGTTCAGGCTGGTTGGACTGAACCGATGAAAAATGCGCGAGCTATCACGGTGCCGATGGATGAGAAACTGGCCTTATGGAAAAGTCGGAATCATGTCGCATCTGCCGGAAGTTATTTCGTGTTACTGGGCATCAGTCATTATTAGTTGGGCCGATATCAAGAGGCGAATAAATGCCTGGATACAGTCCAGGAGTTTCTGACTGGAATGACCGATAATGTACTAAAACGGCAGTGGTATGCTTTCAGGTTATTAAATGCCCTACGTTATACAACAGACCCTGCGGAATCAAGACAAGCTTTGCAATCCCGATTAACACCACTTTTGCAGCAGTTGGAAACCTGGGCTGCGTTAGGGCCTTTGCTAAAACCTTACCTGTCCTTATGTCATGCTGAATGGAATCGATGTTTTTCTGATTCCTCGGATACTGGTATGTATTATTTGCAGGCGATAGAACAGGCACGTGCACAAGACTATGTTTTTTTAGATGGCTTTATTAATGAATTATTTGCGCAATGGTTAATACAGAAAAGCTGGGTCAGTAGTCAACAATATTTGAAGCTAGCACTGCAACTGTATCGAGATTGTGCTTGCAAAGGAAAAGAAATTCAACTGCTGGAAACCTACCCGCAAATATTTAAAAACGAACCGAGTGTGTATTCTGAGGAACAGATCGATAGTGATGAAGGACATACCTTACCTGATCTTGATGTAGATTATCTAATTAAATCATCTCTGGCTTTGTCAGCTGAGACCGATCAAGTACAACTGCTGTCAAAGATTATGAGTGTGGTTTTGGAATGTTCAGGTGCTCAACAGGGTTTTTTATTGCAGAAAAAAGATGAGGACTGGTTGTGTCTGAGTGAAAAACAGGTTAAAGAGAAAGCATCAGAAAATATAATTCCCGCCCCACTAAACGAAGTAAGCAATATTTGTCAGGGTATTGTGCATTATGTTAGTAGAACTCAAGAGAGTGTCGTGCTGGCTGATGCTCTTGAGTCTCCAGAGTTTCAAAATTTACCAGAGGTCTCAAACTACTCAATACGGTCTTTGTTATGTGTTCCTGTTATGCGTCAAGCTGATTTAGTGGGGATATTGTATTTAGAAAATCGTTTATCACCTAGTGTGTTTACAGCAGATCGGGTACGAATGATTGAGTTACTTAGCTTGCAAATGGCTATTTCCATAGAAAATGCCCGTCTGATATCGGAAATAAGCGAGTTCAATACGGAACTGGAACAACGGGTTCAGGAAATATCCCAGAAGAATAGGGAAAAAGATCATTTGTTGATTCAACAGTCAAAATTAGCGACGATGGGTGAAATGATCAACAATATTGCCCATCAGTGGCGGCAGCCCTTAAACGCCTTAAGTTTGTTACTTGGAAATTTACAGGATGCCAAACAGTTTGATCAATTGAGTTCAGAATATCTCGACCAGCAAATTGAAAATGGTTTTAACTATATAGACAAAATGTCTAATACCATTAACGACTTCAGGGACTTTTTCAGTCCTCATAAAGTGCGTGAGGTCTTTAGTGTACGACAGGCCGTTGAAGATGCGATAGTTCTTGTGGAGGCAAGCTTTAAAGCGCATAGCATTCAGATCATCGTAGATATGCCAAAAGAT
>WTAG01000644.1 GCA_013139755.1 Methylomarinum sp.
CAGCATGATTGCCATCGGATGTGCATCGCGACGGAAGCCGTTGAAAAAATTAGTGAGCTGGTCATGTAGTAATGTGTGATGAGTTACCTGATTAACTAGCTGATCTAGCTGATCCTGAGTAGGTAAACCGCCCTTCATCAGCAAATAGCAAACTTCCAGATAGCTGCAGTGTTCAGCCAGTTGTTCGATTGGGTAACCGCGGTAAAGTAATATGCCCGCTTCGCCATCAATATAGGTGATTTTCGAACGGCAACTGGCCGTCGAGGTGAAACCAGGGTCTAAGGCAAACAGACCTGTTTGTTGATACAAGGCTTGAATATCGATGACATTAGGACCTACCGATCCTGATATTAGCGGCAGTTTATAACTTGTTGTGTCATGTTCGTCGATCAAGGTGTAATTAGGTTGAGTGTTCATGACTTGGATCTCCGTTATGAAATGGTTTCTTAGCTAGTGCATTTTGATTAGCGAATTAAATGTCAGGGTGATCTGCCAAATATCTGTCAAATCAACAACATACAGAATATCTAGTATGCTGTTCGACGCTTTTGACAACTTCTGTGGAATAGTCATCATGGCAACAATTTTTTTAATACTGTGCGCAAAATACCGCCATCACGATAATATTGAACTTCTACTGGGGTGTCGATACGGCTTAGGGTTTTGAAGTGGGTGGTATTTCCATCGACTGCGGTGGCAGAGACAAGGATTTCCTGTTGTGCTTCGATTTTGTGACTCATCTCTATGGAGAATGTTTCAGTGCCGTTAAGTTTTAGACTTGTTACTGACTCTCCAGATATAAACTGTAATGGCAGAACCCCCATGCCAATTAAATTGCTGCGGTGGATTCTTTCATAACTTTCAGCAATCACGGCTTTTATGCCTTGCATATAGGGGCCTTTAGCAGCCCAGTCCCGTGATGAACCGGAGCCATACTCCTTGCCGGCCAAAATACAGAGCGGTACTCCGTCTTCTTTATAGCGCATGGCTGCGTCGAAGAAACTCATCCGCTCACCCGTGGGATGAAATAGTGTTACATTACCTTCATGGCTCGGAAGTAATAGATTATGAATTCGGATATTAGCAAAGGTACCTCGACACATCACTTGATCGTTGCCCCTGCGTGAACCATAACTGTTCCAGTCCTTTTGATTTACCCCCAGTTTTAATAAATAGGCGGCAGCTGGCGAATCGGGATCAATTTGCCCAGCGGGCGAGATATGATCTGTAGTGACCGAATCTCCAAATACGGCCAGTGCCCGCATTCCGCTAAGAGGAGGTAATTGTTGCGGTTGGCGGCTTAATCCTGCAAAAAAAGGCGGTTTTTTAATATAAGTTGAACGTTCGCTCCACGGATAAAGTTCAGAAGCGCTAATTTCTAGCTGTTGCCATGCCTGAGTGCCTGTAAAAACATCGGCATACCGATCTTGAAACATATCTGGAGTGACGAACTGCCTTATCGACTCTGTGATTTCCTGATTGCTGGGCCAGATGTCTTTCAAATACACTGGCTTACCATCAGCACCCATGCCAATAGGATCTCGGCTAATATCCACTGCTGTAGATCCTGCCAAGGCATAAGCTACCACCAGAGGGGGCGAGGCCAAATAATTAGTTTTGGTTAAAGGATGCACCCGGCCTTCGAAGTTTCTGTTGCCGGATAGTACTGCGGAAACCACCAGATTGTTTTCCAGTATAGCCTTTTCCACGCTGGCCTCTAGCGGCCCTGAATTACCGATGCAGGTAGTGCATCCATAACCCACCAGATAAAACCCCAGTTGTTCCAGATAGGTGAGTAAGCCCGATTTTTTTAAATACTCAGTGACTACCATCGAGCCTGGGGCTAACGATGTTTTGACATAGCTGTTAACTTTCAGGCCTTTTTCCACTGCTTTTTTGGCCAGCAGACCCGCAGCCAGCATCACTGACGGATTACTGGTATTGGTACATGAGGTGATTGCGGCAATAACAACCGCACCGTGACTGATTAATTCGGTTAAACCATTGCTCAATACCCTGCCGTGGCGATCCAGCTCTGTTTCAGAAAGCCCCATGCCTTTGTTGCCAATGGGTGCGGTAAGTACCTGCTGGTAAGTTGGCCCAACCTGACTCAAGGGAATACGATCCTGAGGCCGTTTAGGGCCAGCGATTGAGGGTTCAATGCTGTCGAGTTCAACTACCAACACTTCACTGAACTCAGGGTCTGCTGTCTGATCATGACGAAACAAACCCTGTAATTTGGCATAACGTTCAGTCAGTTCGATTTGTTTGGCACTGCGTCCAGTTAGGCGCATATAAGCTAGAGTCTCGTCGTCGATCGGAAAATAGCTTACTGTTGCACCTTGTTCTGGTGCCATATTGCTGATGGTGGCTCTATCAGGAACACTCATTGAACTCAAGCCAGAGCCATAAAATTCGACAAATTTACCTACTACACCAAACTCTCGGCAGAGTTCGGTAATACGTAAGACCAAGTCAGTTGCAGTGACGCCTGGTGAAAGGCGACCAGTCAATTTAATGCCGACTACATCCGGTACTAGCATGTAAATGGGCTGGTTTAGCATCACTGCTTCTGCCTCAATGCCGCCGACCCCCCAGGCCAGCACACCCAAACCATTAATCATGGGTGTATGAGAATCAGTGCCCACGCAGCTGTCTGGATAACAAACATGAGTATCTTGGTTGTGGAAAACCACTGGAGCCAAGTATTCAAGGTTGACCTGATGAACAATGCCGGTAGACGGCGGCACTACACGCAGGTTTTGAAAGGAAGCCTGTCCCCATTTAAGAAACTCATAGCGTTCGGCATTTCTTTGAAACTCAATGGTTTCATTTAATGACAAGGCGTTAGCCTTGCCAAAGTAATCCACTTGTACAGAATGATCTATCACCAGATCACAAGGAATAAAGGGGTTTATCTTTTTCGGGTCTCCACCTAGATCGCCCATTGCATCACGCATTGCTGCCAAGTCAACTAGCGCCGGGACACCGGTAAAATCCTGTAAGACTACGCGAGCAGGTTTGTAAGGTATTTCATCTCTTTTGCCCTGAGGTTGCCAATTGGCAATGCTCATTACATCATGTTGACGAATCGTGTAGTCATCACAGTTTCGTAAAACAGACTCGAGCAAAACTTTTATTGAGAAGGGTAACCGCGCAACGTTTGCCGTAACGTTGTGTTCAAGACTGGATAAGGAATAATAGGAGGTCGAGTTGAAGCCCATGGGTTTTAACACATTAAACGGGTCGTCATTAAACATAATAGACAGCCTCTGGGCTTAAAAGAACACAAGACATATTAATTTCAGACACAGTTATTTAAGTAATGTTCCTTTTTCAGTTCTGTAGTATTCGAGAATGATAAAAGTAAACTTATCGACTATTCACAAAGGGACTTCTTTTTGAGGAGCGATGCCTACAACTAGACTTGAAGAAAGACCACGTAGTAATACAAGGCAATTCTCTATAGTTTTATTATTCGCTGTCACAAACTTGTCATATTAGTTTTTTAAACTAAGCCTATGACTGAATTAAATAGTACAAAACAACCCCCTTCTTTGTTCCAGCATGGAACATTGACTCGCCATCAACGTTGGCGGCTGATTAAAGATAATCTCGCGGGTAAAGGCGTTATTATTGGAGGCCTTGGTGTTATTGCTGCCATCGTGATGATTTTTTTCTATCTATTGTATGTTGTGCTTCCATTGTTTTCTGATGCGGAAGCTGAATCTATAGCGCAATATAATTTACCTGAAATGCAGGCAGGTAAAACCCTGTTGCTGTCCATGGAAGAGCAAAACGAAGTGGCGGTCAGGTTTACTGATCAAGGGACAGCGATCTTTTTTGAAGTGGCAACAGGAAAAACGATTGCTGTTGAATCACTTGCGATACCAGAAAATTTAGCTATCACTAGCTTTTCTCAAGGAAGCCCGGCAACAGGGGTTATTGCTTATGGCTTGTCAGATGGTCGCG
The DNA here is from genome assembly GCA_013139755.1 of Methylomarinum sp. The sequence continues at coordinate 3,973 of WTAG01000644.1, forward strand.
CCATTATAGCTAAGCATGCCTATAAAATTAGCTACCCTAATGATAAACGTTTAATTACACCTGTTATCGAATATCCGATGGGTAAAGATACTTTGGTTATTGATAACGAAGGCAACGCTTTAGAAAAGATAAGCGTTAAAATTGAAGAGGAAATAACAACGATAGCGGCTGTTACACAGGGTAATAGAATTGTCTTGAGTAGTTATAGCAAAGAAGAGTCCTTGTTTGGCGATGATAATCTAGAGCAAACCCGTTCTGTTTTAGATTCAATTACAATGGATGTTGATTATTTATTAATAGAAAAAGAACAACGCTTAATGTATTTGGTCAGTAAAGACGGTCATTTAAG
>WTAG01000140.1 GCA_013139755.1 Methylomarinum sp.
TTTAAGCAACCCTCCTGGGATGGTTGCAAAGGAGATCAGTAGCAAGGCAATGATTAGTCCCAGTGTCAGATAAGGCTGTTTAATGGCGACATTAATTGCTCGGCCGAACAGCTGGTCTCGCAGGTAGTCAAAGCCAGTATTAATTCGTTGATGTATACGTGATGGCTGGCTGTTATCTGTATGCTTCAGTGAGTGATACATGTGAGCAGGCAGAATCAGGAAAGCCTCAATAAGACTGATACTCAGTGTAATCAGCAGCACAGCAGGAATATACTCAAGCACTGCGCCCATGCGCCCTGATAGGAAGGCAAGGGGTCCCACAATCATTGCAGTGGTAAGAAAGGATGAAAGTACACCGGGCAACACCTGTTGAGTGCCTTCAACCGCAGCTTCCAAAGCATTTTTTTCCTGTTTTATCCGCATGGCAATATTTTCGGCGATCACAATTGCATCATCCATTAACAAACCAAGCGCAACTAATAGAGCAACCATAGTCATCATATTGATGGTATATCCAAGCAGTTGCATGCAGAAGATAGCACCAAGGAAAGATACAGGGAGCCCCATAGTGACCCGAAAACTGTAACGAAAGCTGAAAAATGCCCACATGCTGAGAAAAACCAGCAGTAGTCCTTGCAAACCATTTTCTGCAAGAATGCGTAAACGATCCTTGATATTAGAGGTGACGTCTTGGCTGATTTCCAGCTTGATGCCTTTGGGCGCCAGTTTACGCTCCCGTTTCAGGTTTTCCTCAATTGCCTCCATAACACTCAACGAGTCCTGAGTATAGGTTTTGGAAAATTCCAGTAAAGCTGCTCGCTTACCGTTAAAGAAAATTTTATCTTCAGGCTTATCAAAGGTTTTATAAATTTTGGCGATATCCCCCAGTTTTATGTCACCACCTACTGTACTTGAATGTATCGTCAGATTCTCAAAATCAACAGGAGACTTTCGCTCGCCGGCAAAACGCACCAGTACATCATAATCGGAGGTTTGCATCACACCTGCTGGCACGTCGATGCTCTGATTTTCGATCGCTGCAGTAATGTCTGCTACCCCCAGGTCATAGCGGTTTAGATTATATGCAGAAATCTCAATACTAATATCCTGATTGGAGAAACCTCTGATCTCAATCTGAGCAATACGGCTGTCACGTTTGATGCGGGTTTTAACCTTTTCCGCGTAAGTTTTTAACTGTGCTGGCGGAATATCGCCGGTAATCATGATGCTGGCGACTGTCGCAGTTCTTTCCACGATATCTATAGCAGCACGTTCAACCTTGTCTGGAAAGGTGGATATGGAATCATAGCGTGTCTTGATGTCATTGAAGAAAGTATCCATATCGGTTTCTTCATAGCGTTCAGCTATCAGTAAGGCAAGATTTTCACGGGCATCACAGCGAATTTCCTTTAAGCCGGAAACACTGTCCATTGCCTCCTCAATTCGCTGGCAAATGACATTTTCAACATCCGCAGGTGTAGATCCCGGATAAGGAATGCGGAGACTGACTTCCGTAGCAGGAATCAATGGAAAAGTATCCCGCTGTAACTTTGGCAGCGCAACAAGACCCAGTAGCATCATAGCTATCATCAGCAGATTGGCTGCTGTGGGGTGGCTGGCAAAATAGCGGATCATTTTTTGCTGTCCTTTTGATCCCTTATTTTCTGAACAGAGGATTCGCGACCCGATACTTCCATTATCAGCATTTTGTGTGTCTTTTTATCCGCTATCGGCTCAAGTAGCATGCCCTGGATTGCAGGTATCAGGTCAGAAATAACCAGTTTTTCCTCAGGCATAACACCCTCTGCAAGCACTGCATATCGATCTTGTGTGAAAGCGACTTTAATCTTGCGAATATCCAGCCGGTTTTCTTCATCCAGCAGATAGACCTTGTTTTCGTGGATAGCAAAGATGGGAACGATAATTTGTTTGCCTTTTGGTTTACCGCGCAATTCCACTTCTACAAAAGTATTTCTGATTAAGGGAGGACGTTGACCCGGCCGGGCTTTTCCGTAGGGATCATCAACAGCGACAATAACACCGATGGTTTGTGTTTGCCGATCAATCTGTCCTGCCACACGTTCAACCTTTGCCTTCCATTCTATAATATGGGTGCTGGTGCGAAGTCGTACGATGGCATCCAGTCCCAATGCACCTGGATGTCTATCAGTTTGCCGGGTTTCCTTGCTGGCAATTAGTGGACGCAACTGTCCGATAGGAAAGCGGGCTTCAATTTCAGTTGTATCCGTGGCATCTGCACTAAACAGTAGCTGTCCCTTGTTGGCAAAGTGGGCTTCGTATGCAGTGATGCTCACGATTCTGACATCAAAAGGTGCAACCATTCGTGTCCTTGCAAGATCCAGTTCTGCCTGTTCACGCTGGACTTTTAAGGTTTCCTTTTCTGCTTCATTAATGGAAAGGGTATTGTTTAGGTTTTGTAGGATAGAGTCTGCGTTTATTAAATCACGTTCTGCTTTTTCTAGCGCACTCGCTGCCAGCAGGCCTTTTGATTTAAGCTTCTGCTGACGGGCGATTTCTTTTTTCAGTAAAGCGTGAGAGCGCTGTTCTATCGTTAATGATCTTCGGGTAGCCCCCGTTTTTACTTTAGATGTGTTGAGCTGAGCATCAATTTGGCTTAATGCCAGTTTGTATTCGGAGTCATCTATTCTTAACAGTTCAGTGCCTTTAGGAATAATATTGCCTTCTCTCAAGTCCTCAGAAACCCAGAAAATGCGCCCCGCAACTTCCGCAGCTGCCTCCCAGCTTCTAATTGGCTCGGAAATCCCATATCCCAAGGCCTTAGGACTGACTTCCTGATGCAAAGGTTTAATGATGCGTACCTTTGTGGCTATCTCTGTCACCCTGTTTTTTTGCGGGGGACTTTTCAATATAGGGGCAAGCACTACAACGGCGATACCGATGACGATAGGAATAAGAATGACGGCTCTTTTGAGCCATTGATTAAGGTTCATTAATTCCTCTTGTGATGACTATAAAGAGTATTTATTAAGTATATACTTTTTGAGTTTTAGGTAACTACAAAGTTGCTCCAATTTTTTAGCCTAATGTCACAGCATTGCTAACTCAAACAACTATCAACTAACGTGTGGTTGTTTTGTGCTTCTGTTGCTTACCCCAAAAAAGAAAACCCAGTATGACGGCTGCCATGAAAAAGGCAGATCCAGCCCCCCATGCTATTGATACACCTGGGTGCTGACTGAATGTTGCAAACTGATAAAACAAGGTTGCTGCTATATACGCCATAGCTGTAGCCCAGAAAACCATGAATAAAGACCACGCTGCGTTGGATTCTTTATAAGCTGTCGACGTGGTGGCAATACAGGGAAAATAAAGCAAGACAAATAATAAATAGGCATAAGCGCCGATTTGTCCATGGAAATTATCATGCAAGGCGCTAAAAAAAGGACTTTTGGATGGGTCGTGTTTTGCTGCGATATCGATGCCTAACATTTTTTTAAGTCCCATGGGTATGGTCATAAAAGAGTGTTTAATGTCTAACCAGAAGTCAAAGTTTTTTTCTGTTGCT
>WTAG01000087.1 GCA_013139755.1 Methylomarinum sp.
ACCAAAAATCTCTAATAAACGCGGTAAAAAGTTTGCCAGCTCAAACGTCATAATTGAGAAATCAACATCAAAACGGGCAACTTCATCTTCCGCATCAGTATCCGCCACTTGATCTTGAATTAAATCAAGAAACTTTAAGCGTTTAATTGTCAGGTTTTCATCAACAATAAATGACAGGCGATCCGTCCAGTTTACTGCAAGTTTGATCACTTGCTTGCCATTATCTAAATGATTGGTTATTTCAGGTAGACTTAGATTATGGCGTTTACATCGAATGATACTGCCCTCATCTTCAGGTGAACGCAATTCACACTCATCTTCTACTAATATATCTTTAGGTACAGAGCCCTGATCAGTTAGCCATTCAGTCATAATAGCGATAGGTTTATCCGTACTGTTGACGGGAACCACTGCTAAAGAACCTAAACATTTGCGCAGGTGACTTAATAAATCTTCTGCTTTTTTTGCCGACGCGGCATCAACCACCATCCAGCCACCTTTTGGATCAATATAGGCATAAGTCTTTTTTGAAAATGAAAAAGCACGAGGCAGCAGTTCAAAAATCAGTTCATCTTTTATCGCAGTCCGTTCTTTTTTGCTGAGTTTTCTGGCTTCTTGATCTTCAACAGCAGAAACCTTCTCTTCTAACATTTCGTTAATGACCGCAGCAGGAATGACCTTTTCTTCTTTTTTCAGGCATAGCATCAAGAAGCCATTAGAAGCATGAACCAGTTGCTCGGTTGAATTGCCGGCGGGTGCTGTCCAGCCTAGGCTAAATTCTTCATGACCACCGCATGCACGAAATCGGTTATCTTCCAGTTTTTCTTCTAACTCATCAGCAGCTAAAGAAAAAGACTCAGTAAAACGGTAAAGGGCAAGATTTTTAAACCACATGGCTGTTCTTCGTTGATAAAAAGGCGTGCATTATCTCAAATTTGGCGATATGTTAGGATTTATTTTTATAGATAATCCTCAAAATGTGAAGACTATTACAGGCTTTAAACCAATATCTGATCAACATGCCAAAATATTGATTTTAGGTTCCATGCCCAGTGAGGAATCATTACGTAAACAACAATATTATGGACATGCTCGAAATGCTTTCTGGCGGATAATGCTATCTATATTGCAAGATGATAGTACGCATGAAATGAGCGAGTATAGTCAGCGTAAAAATTGTCTTATAACAAATAACATTGCAGTCTGGGATGTATTACAGCGCTGTTATAGATCAGGAAGCTTAGATTCGGCGATTAAAATGGACTCAATTAAAACTAATGACTTTCTGAAATTTTTTAAGCAGCACCCTACCATTAGCAAAGTTTGTTTTAATGGCGCCAAAGCAGAGGCTATTTATTTAAAGGCAGTATTGCCAACGGTTAAAGAACAGTTTAATCATTTAAACTATGTAAAACTTCCTTCTACCAGTCCTGCTTATGCAGCTATGTCATTGCAGCAAAAAATGGCTATTTGGAAAAAAGAAATAAAAGATCATCGCCTTTAAGCGTTATTTTTAGGATAATTACATTAACTACTGATAGAGGTAACAAAATGGAATTTTCACTTTTGGAGAATATTTTATTAGGTGTGATGGTGCTTGGGGTCATTTTTTGGATGAGACCAGGGATTAAATCATCAATTCAACTAAGCAAAAATTCTGAATCTGATTGGGTGGGAGTTTTACTACCCATTGCTTTTGTCGTCATATTTGTAGTTTTTTTAATAGCAATGGTTTAACAATGATAGAAAATAATGAAGTAGCATATGGTGGTGGTGAAGAGCCAGAATATGATGAAAATGGCGATTTAATTGAATATTATGCTATTCGACCTAATAAAACTCAGATTAAATATGCTATTGCAAAAATTGCAAAATTAGCAGAAGAGCTTACGCATTTAACTGGGGAACAGTTATCAGCAATGGAAATGCCTGCGGAAATTGAAACAGCTATTGCTGAAGCAAAGAAAATGCCTTCAACAAAGCCGGCAAGAAAACGCCAGCTTAAATTTATTACCGCTAAACTAAGAAGTATAGAGCTAGATAATGTAATGGAAACATTAGAGCGGCTAAAAACCAAAAGTGCGCATGGTGTTAGAGAACATCATCAAGCTGAATCATGGCGGGATAAATTAATTGCGAGTGAAGGCAATGATGTATTAACCGAATTGTTAAATGAATTGCCTACTGCTGATAGGCAACATTTAAGACAGTTGCAGCGTAATGCTCAAAAAGAGGCAAAAGCAGAAAAGCCGCCCAAATCTTCTCGGGTTTTGTATCAGTATTTAAAAGAATTGATTGCGAGCTAGGTTTTCAGGATTTTTAGCTTTATCTTTAGATAAAAGAAAATTAACACAGAGGGCACTGAGAAAGAGCAGTAAATGAATTTTACTAGGCTCTTCTCTGTTATCTCTGTGTAAAAATATCTATTGTTGTGAATATAAAATATTTTACTCAATATCTAATGGATAATAAGGGATTACGTTTTAGTATCCTAAAATGATCAAATATATCGAGATAAGAAACGATTAGAACAACAGGTTGGAGAAAAATTGTGTGTGGAATTGTTGGTGGCGTTGCGGAAAGAAATGTTGTTCCTATTTTACTTGAGGGTTTAAGGCGCTTAGAGTATCGAGGCTATGATTCATCGGGTATTGCTGTTTTAAATAATGCGAGTGAGATACAGCGCGTTAGAGCAATCGGTAAAATAAAAAGTCTGGAAGCAAAGATTCAACAAGAATCAGGGGCATTATCAGGACAAATTGGAATAGCGCATACACGTTGGGCAACCCATGGTGTACCTTCTGAAAACAATGCGCATCCACACATTTGTAATAATAAAGTCGCTGTTGTCCATAATGGTATTATCGAAAATCATCAGCAATTAAAAGCACAGCAACTTGAATCCGGCTACCGTTTTACATCAGAAACAGATACTGAAGTTATCGCGCATGCTGTCCACCAGCAGCTAGAGCAAACAGATGATTTACTACAGGCTGTAACACAGGCGGTAAAGCAATTTGAAGGCGCTTATGCCTTAGGTGTTATCTCGATTAATAATCCAGAAACCTTGGTTGCCACAAGAAAAGGCAGTCCTTTAGTAATAGGTATAGGCATAGGCGAGCATTTCATTGCTTCCGATGTCTCGGCACTATTACCCGTGACTCAACGCTTTATTTTCTTAGAAGAAGGCGATATAGCTAAAATAACGCGCCAATCACTTGAAATTTATAATGCTCAGGGCGAACCAGTCGTTCGACTTATAAAGCAATCAAAGCTGACATCTCATGCTGTGGATCTGGGTGAGCATAAACATTACATGCACAAAGAAATCTTTGAGCAGCCTCAAGCTGTTATCGATACGCTAGAAGGACGAATCACACAAGACCAAGTGTTAGTTTCAAGTTTTGGACCTCTGGCAGAAGATATTTTTAATAAAGTACAACAAATACAAATCATTGCATGTGGTACCAGTTATCATTCCGGCTTAGTCGCAAAATATTGGTTTGAGGATATTGCAGGCATTCCCTGCCAGGTTGAAGTGGCGAGTGAGTATCGTTACCGAAATCCTATCATTCAAGACAATACCTTGTTTGTGACTATTAGCCAGTCAGGGGAAACAGCGGATACATTGGCAGCATTACATAAAATAAAGACGGTTCGAGATTCATATAAAAATATCTCAACCCTAACTATTTGTAATGTGGCTGAATCCAGTTTAACCAGAGAATCTGATTTTACCTGCTTAACTCATGCAGGCCCTGAGATTGGGGTGGCATCGACTAAAGCCTTTACCACTCAGCTTGTAGTGTTAGCACTATTGGCGATGAGTGTTGGAAAAGTACAAAAACGGATGTCGCCTGAACAAGAAAGTAGAATTATTCAGGGCTTACAAAAGTTACCTAACCTAATTAACAATGCCTTAAAGCATGAAGATACCATTAAAGATATAGCCAAAAGTTTTGCAGATAAACAAAATGCACTATTCCTAGGTAGAGGAACAATGTACCCGATAGCAATGGAAGGTGCGTTAAAGTTAAAAGAAATTAGCTATATTCATGCAGAAGCATATCCCGCTGGTGAATTAAAACATGGTCCATTAGCCTTGATAGACGAGAATATGCCAGTTATAGCCATTGCACCGCTTGACGATTTGCTAGAGAAGCTAAAGTCTAACTTACAGGAAGTAAAGGCACGTGGTGGCCAAATGATTGTATTTGAAGATGAGCAGTCAGATATTAGTTCGGAACAAGGCGTTACAGTGATTAAAGCCACAACTAATGTCGGACGTATCACTGCCCCCATTACATTTAATATTGCGCTGCAATTACTGAGTTATCATGTGGCTCTTATTAAAGGAACTGATGTAGATCAACCGAGGAATTTGGCTAAATCGGTGACGGTGGAATAAGTTCATCTAAAGTATTGCAAAGTACAACAAAAGCGGTTGGAAAGTTTTAAGGCTGATTGACAATATCTATGCCGTAACTGCACAAACTTTATTTCGGCCGGCTTGTTTCGCCTGATAAAGAGCCTGATCTGCTGAAGCGATCAGGCTTTCTACTGAGTCGTTCTTCTGTGGTATAACGCTGCTTACGCCAAGGCTAATGGTCAGGCACTTTTGGGATTCCAAATCATTACGATAAATATTTAATGCCCTCACCGCTTTGCACAAGCCTTCCGCAATTTCTTTTGCTTTATTAATATCTGTACTAGGTAATACCACACAAAACTCTTCTCCACCGTAACGCGCAATAAACTCACCTGCACGCTTAATGGAGGCAGCCATTTTTTGAGCACAACTACGTAGAGCATCATCTCCGGCTAAATGTCCAAAATGGTCATTAAACCCTTTAAACCAGTCGATATCTATCATAATAATACTTAAGCACATTTTCTCTCTATAGTGCCTACGAAATTCTTGGTCCAATGTTTTATTTAAAAAACGCCTATTGGCAATCCCTGTTAAGTCATCTTGATTAGCAAGTTGTTTAACTTTTTTTGTTTCTTCGGCTAAAGCACGAGTGGTCGATAGAAGTTGCTGGCGCATTTCGACTATACGTTCCATCGCGTGTAACCTAGCTTCCAATGTAATTTTTTCAATCGGTTTATGAAGAAAATCATCGCCACCACAATAAATGCCTTTGGCAAACGATTCAATATCAAGGGTGCTGCTAAGGAATAAAATAGGTCGCCATCCCTGGTCAATTTCACGTAATTTTTTAACGACTTGGTAACCATCCATTTCTGGCATTCGTACATCCAGTAGCACTAGATCTGGGTTTTGTTGCTGAAATAAAACCATCCCTTGCTCACCACTTTCAGCCAGTATAACTTCATGCCCCATAGATAAAAGGTGGCGGCGTATAATAAGGCGATCGGCTAGTAAATCGTCAATGACGAGGATTTTCATAGTTTTACCTTTTCAAGCTCAAGTAAAACACGTTGGTATTCCTGTTTTAGTTGTTGTATTTTTATCTCCACATTTTTAAAGTTATTGTTATCGGCGGCTACTTCAAGTTCCCCCGCCATTTTACTTAACTTTATAGCCCCTAAATTTGCCGTAGGTGATTTTAAACTATGCGCTAGTCGAGTTATTTTCTCAGTAGACATTTGCTCTAAGTCATCGTCAAGCTGTTGTATAACATGCCCAATTGTTTGCACAATAGCGGAATAAACTTCTGGAAAATCTTCACCCATTTCTTTTTTTAGCTTTTCTAGTAAAAGTTTGTCTAAGGTTATTTCTTTAATGGTATTTTTTACTGATAAAACCTCAATCATTTTGTTGTCGACTACAATAGATTTATTTTCATGACTTTGTAAAACAGGCCTTAACCATTTGTTTAAACTGTTTATCAGAAATTCTTTTTTAAACGGCTTGGTAATCACTTCATCCATACCAGAGTCTAGGCAACGCTGACGGTCTTCATGGCTACTGTTAGCGGTTAAAGCAATAATAGGAACGTGACTGTCTGATTCTTGTTGACGAATTATTTTTGTTGCTTCATAACCATCCATAATAGGCATACGACAATCCATAAGAATTAAATCATAATCCTCTTGCTGCCATCGATCAACGGCTTGTTGTCCATTTTTAGCAATATCAATGATAAGCCCTGTTTTACTTAACATCTTGATGGCTATTTTTAGATTTACGGCGTCGTCTTCTACTATTAATATTTTTCTGTTAAAAACAATATGATTTAACACTTTTGTTTGTGGATCATTCTTTACCGTTTTCTTATCAGCAAGTGGCAGAGATAATGTCACCCAAAATTCAGCTCCCTGACCTAGAACCGAATTAACCCCAATATTACCCTGCATTAAATTAATTAATTTTTTGCTGACTGCAAGCCCAAGTCCACTGCCACCATACTTGCGCGTTGTTGTTTGATCGGCTTGTACAAAAGGGTCAAATAAATGCGCTATATTTTCAGTCGCAATACCAATTCCAGTATCTTCTATAGAAAGTTTAACTTCAGCGCGCTCTTCGGTCACTGCGTTACATAATACAATTAAACGTACATAACCTGATGACGTAAACTTAACCGCATTGCTCATTAAATTGAGTAAAACCTGTTGTAACCGCGTAGGATCTCCAACAAAATAACGAGGATAATCAACAGGGTAAATTACACTTAACTGCAAAGATTTTGCACTGCTTTTAGGGCGTAGCATCCCCAGAATATCATCAATTAATTGTTCCAAATTAAAATAGCGTTGTTCTAGTATGACTTGTTCAGCTTCCAGCTTGGATAAATCGAGTACATCATTAATAATTTCCAGTAGCGAATGTCCAGAACGTAAAATGATATTAACGCTTTCGCGTTGCTCAGGGTTCAATTCAGTTTCTTCTAGTATTTGTGCCATTCCTAAAACGCCATTCATAGGCGTGCGTAGTTCATGGGTCATGGTTGCCAGAAATTCTGATTTAACCTTATTTGCTTGTTCTGCTTCTAACTTAGCTTTTTCAAGAGCCACTTCAATTTTTTTACGCTCATCAATATCAATTAAAAAGCCACTTAAGGAGACAGGGTGGCCAGTGATATCTTTATTTACTGTGACAATATCACGCAACCAAATTGAGTCTCCATTAGCTTTTTTCATTCGGTATTCAAAATCGTGATCTTCCCCTTTATTGGTAGCCTCCATGCAATAAGAAACACAGTAATTACGATCTTCATTAACAATATGATCTTCCCAAAAATTTTCCCGTTTCCAATCTTCCACAGGGTATCCGAGCATAGTTTCAGCGTGTGGGGAAACATAAGTAAAACGGAAGCTCTCAAGATTCAGCTTCCATGCGACAATATTGGTGTTTTCAACCAGGCTACGAAATTGCGCTTCGCTATTAATGAGTTTTCTTTCAGCTTCTTTACGCTCGCTAATATCGCGGACAATTGATTGAATCACGGTAACATTATGATGCTTGATAAGTTTGGCACTGATTTCAACGGGTATGGCTGAGCCGTCCTTATGCTGATGTATATTTTTAAATATCAAATGACCTGTTTTATTTAATTTCTGAAAGTTATCATCCTCATGGCTGGCATCTTCCGAGATTTTAATGTCGTGCTCTCTCAATTTAAGCAACTCATCATGCGTATAGCCTAAACGGCTGGAGGCATTTTCATTAGCATCTATGAATTGACCAGTTTGAGGATCGATAATAAATATTGAATCATTAGCCCCTTCAAATAACTGCCTAAAACGGTTTTCACTCTCTTGTAGAGCTTCTTGTGCTTGTTTACGTTCAGTAAAATCAATTTGTACTGCGACAAAATGGGTGATTTCACCTGCATCATTTTCAATGGGAGCAATATTATCCCAAGCCCAATAAAGCTCACCATTTTTTCTACGATTAAGAAATTCCCCTTGCCATTTTTTACCCGATAACAGGGTCTTCCATAACTCAATATACACCGCTTTATCTGTCTGCCCGGATTTTAGTAGACGAGGGGTATTACCTATTGCCTCATCGCTGGAATAACCGGTTATTTCGGCAAATTTGGGATTAACATATTCAATAATACCTCTGCAATCAGTGATAACAACAACGTTTGCGCTTTGCGTAACAGCTAAAGATAGTTTTTTGAGTGTTTCATTGCTTTGAAAATTCTCTATCGCCAATGCGGTTAGAATAGAAAACTCATGAATAAGACGCAAGCTAGATTCTTTAGGTGTTTTCGGTTGTCGGTAATAAATAGCAAAGGTTCCTAGTACTTCATTGCTTGAGGACATAATCGGTTGCGACCAACAGGCACGTAGTCCAGCTGATTGAGCCAGTTCCTGAAATCCCTCCCAATAAGGGTGGGTCATAATATCCTCAACAATGACTTGTTCACCTGTAAAGGCAGCTGTACCGCAGGAGCCAACACTAAAACCAATTTCTACACCATTAATTGCCTCTATATAATGTTCCGGCAAACTAATTGCGACGCCATTGATTAAATGTTTTTTTTGTTTATCAAGTAATAAAATAGAACCTATCATCTCTGGGTGAGAGGCTTCTAAATATTGAATTAGCGTTTCTAAAATCGTTTTTAGATTTGTGCCTTTAGAGAGTAATTCCAGAATATGATTTTTGTATTCAAGAATTTTTTGATTTTCATATAATGCATGTTCAGCAACTTTTCTGGCTTTTATTTCGCTTGATAATCGCCAATTCCACAACAAAATAAGCAATATAAACGCAAGTACCACCAGACTGATTTTAACGAGATTGTTATAATCAATCCCCTGTTCATAAGTAACTGAAATCCATTGATTGCGAATTTTCTGTTGTCGCTTTTCACTAATACTGTCTAAAGCTTTTTGGATAATGGCTAATAGTGTTTTATGCTGTTTAGGAACCGCAATAGATAAAGCAAACTCATAAGGCGTTGTGCCACTGATCCTAAGGTTTGTAATCCCCATTTTGGAAATGGTATAGGTGACGGAGGCAATATTATCAACTAGGGCATCGACTTCGCCAGAAGAAACCCATTTCAATGCCTGTTGCAAGTCTTTAGCAGGTTTAAGTTTTATGTTCGGGTGATTATTGCGCAAAATATCCTCGGTTACATAATCGCTGACAACTGTGACCTGCTTATTATTTAACTCATCTAAGCTACTGATAAACTTATTATCTTTCCCTGTCACGATAACCATCGGGTAATTAATATGAGGCTTGGAGAAATCAAGAAACTCTTCACGCTGAGGTGAAGTCATTACCGCAGGTAGTAAATCAAGTCCGCCACTACGCGCGCTTTTCATTACATCTTTCCAGGTCGGGTTATTTTGAACTTCAAACTCAAGTCCTGTTTTTTCGGCAATTAGGTTTATATAATCAGAGGCCATTCCCGAATACTGCCCCTGTTCATTAATAAACTCAAATGGAGCCCAGGCCGGATCAACACCGATGATGATTTTGGGATGCTGTTTAACCCAGAGTTGCTCTTCTTTGCTAAGCTGCAAGGAATGCTCTAAATTATCTGATTGCTGATAAATAAAGCCCTTGAGTGTAAAGCCCATGGGTATCATTTTTAGTTGCTTGTAGGTATCGACGATTCTTTCCATGCGTATTTGATCAATCGCCCCTAAGGAAATATGCACAGGCAAAATAAAGCGTTCCAGCAGCGTTTTTGCTTCGTATTTCAATGCCGTGCGGCTTTTATGGCTGGAATATTTTTTTAAAATCAGCTCTATAACTTCATCACGGTGCGTTAATGCGTATTCCCAGCCTTTTAGGCTAGCCTTAATAAAATCAGCTGTTTGCTGCGGGTTTTCCTGAATATGTTTTTCACTGCTGAAAATATTATTGCCGTAAAAATCGATACCGTAATTAATTGGGTCAATAATATTAAATTTGACCTGCCGCTCATTTAAAATTCCCGGCTCATTGGTGGCATAGGCTGAAATAATATCGACTTTACCATTAATAAAGTCATCAATATTAAAGCTGTGTTCCTTGACATCCATTTGTTTGAGGCTGACGGACTCGGCATTCAGCATGGCAATAATCGAGGCATTATCTTGTTCATGTGTCGAAAGCATAATGCTTTTCCCGGCCATTTGTGCCGGGCTGAATATTTTTGCATCACTACGACTGAGTAACACCATCGGTGAATGTTGAAAAACATTTGCCAGTAATACTACCGGATCGCCATGCGCTCTATGGATAATGATAGAGGAATCGCTAATGCCATATTGAGTGCGACCGCTGATAACCTCTTTAACTAATTCGGTATCCTTTTGGTATTCGCGCACATCGACATCAAGCCCCACCTCTTTATAATATCCCTGTTCAATGGCCGCATAAAAACCAGCAAATTCAAACTGATGCTTCCACATTAACTGTAAAGTAACCTTAGTAAGCGGTTCTGTTATTTCAGGTTTTGCATGGCTTACAGAAAGATTCAGACAGAATATTATAAAGAGTAGAAGTGAAAGGGTATTTTTCATATTTTGAAGAACCTTTGTTTATTTTTTATTCAGAATATGGCTTGTTGTTAGTTTTATATTGGATGGATATTATTTGTCACTTATTCGGCTGAGGGGTATATCTAGCATTTACCCCATAAATAATCAGGTAATATGATACCAAGAAATAACCACTAAAAATAATTGATATACTCCGCGCGGTTAGGTTTTCGGCTTTTATCTTGAGTTGTTTTTGTTGAGAGCAAGGCGCTGAAATAGGCGCATAGCAAGCTACGCAACTAATTCAGCAACGCAGCTATCAGCAAAAATCAGCCAATAGAAAACCGAAAACTTGGCCGCGCGGAGTATATATCATGCTTTTAATTTAATACACTATAATCACATATGTAGTAGCTAAAGCTGAGACAATAAATAATTCAAGCTTGCATATAATATTTTTAGAGTCGCTTTACAATTCACGATAAGTATATTATAAATAAGTAAGATTTATTCATCAGCCTATACTCCATCAACGTTAAATTGATGGGTGTATAAAGTAAATGCAGAACCAAGGTCTCGAAGGGTAAAACCTTAACTTAACGATCATGATGTAATGAGCAGCAGAGCGTAAGCTTTTACCCATCAAACCAAGATTGT
>WTAG01000565.1 GCA_013139755.1 Methylomarinum sp.
ATTGAAAGAGCAAGCAAATTTTTAATCATCATGTTCCCCTAAGGAGTCTGTGTTATTTGAGGCTGATTTTGTATATTGCCTATATAATAGCCGAATTATACATTCTACGCGAGATAACGATGAATCCAGTTTATCATCAGGCAAAATTTATGTTGAGTGCATCAAAACTTAGTGAAGCACCAGAAGACCAAGGAAAGGAAGTGGCTTTTGCTGGTCGATCTAATGCTGGCAAGTCAAGTGCTATTAATACATTGACTCGACAAAAAGCTTTGGCTCGAATTAGTAAAACCCCAGGCCGCACACAATTACTCAATTTTTTTGAGGTGGATGAACAACGAAAATTTGTAGATTTACCTGGGTATGGGTATGCCAAAGTGCCGCTAGCAGTGAAAAAGCAATGGCATAAAATGATGGAAACCTATTTGAGAGAGCGAAAATCGTTGTGTGGCATTGTCTTGGTCATGGATGTGCGTCATCCGTTAACCGAGTTTGATATGCAAATGATTGAATGGTGTGAATTTAGTAAATTGCCTTTACATATATTATTGACTAAGGCCGATAAGCTAAATTATGGGACGGCAAAAAATACCTTATTTAAAGTGCAGCGTGAGCTGGAATCGGTAGATGTTAAAGTCACATTGCAACTATTTTCAGCATTAAAGAAAACCGGTATGGATGAAGTGCATGATGTGCTTGACCAATGGTTTGCGGATGATGAAGCAGAGGTTTAAAGAGAGATATCAATACCTTCTCTAGCTAAAAATATCTCATAATCAAGATCTGCATGTTTTTTTAGTAGTTTTTCATAGATTTGTTCTAGTTGTTCATCTGAGCGGGTGGGTTCATGATGGGTGAAATACAAGTTTTTTGCCTTAGCTAAGCTTGCAAATTTAATAGCTGATTCATAAGTCCCGTGTCCCCAGCCTTTTTTAGATTTATATTCGTTGGCTGTAAAAGAAGAGTCAACAATAAGCGCATCAACACCTTTCATCGCTAAAATGATCTCATTTTGTTTTTTATCAATCAGCAGTTGATGGTTATCATACTCACTATCATCAGGCGCATAAATATTAAATTGAGACTCAAAATCCCCAGTAAAAAATAATGACTGACCATCACAGTCAATACGGTAACCAAAGTTAAGTACAGGGTGATTAAGTATCGTTGGGGTTATTTGTGCGCTACCTATGTTGACAGGTATGTCTGGTTTTATGGTGTTGTACTTAACATTAGCATTAAGTTCGGCTTTTCGAATGGGGAAATAACTGTACTGAAACTGCACGTCTAATGCTCGCTCTATGCCTTCATTAGTGACTGGGTCTAAGCCACCATAGATATTTAACTGGTTACCGGGGATAAAAATAGGTGCAAATAAAGGTAAGCCCTGAATATGATCCCAGTGAGTATGAGTAATAAAAATATGCGCGGTGATTGGCAGCTGTTTGAGCAGTTCTTGCCCTAGCATGTGAATGCCTGTTCCAGCATCAAGGATAATTAAGTCACCATTATCGGTTCTAATTTCTATGCATGTTGTATTGCCACCATATTTAAGTGTGCTTGGCCCTGGTGTTGCGATAGAACCTCTGACGCCCCAGAATTTAAATCTCATTGATACATCCTTTATGACTTAATGAATGAAAGAGCTTCAGTTTTTACTGCCGACAAATCACCTAAATCAGTTATTAAATCAGTTAAGGATAGGTTAAATCTTGCGACGATAGATTGAGGAAACTCTTCAATTATAGGGTCTCCAGCAAAGCCAAATTGCATTTTTTTACTGATTTGGTTAGCAGCAAAAACACAATCTCTTAAAACATCATTATTCACCTTGTCATGATGATGGTCAATTGCATTAATGAGTTTTTGTCCAAAAGCCCACTTCTTAGCTAGCAGACTTCCTGTCTGGGCATGGGTAACCCCCATAAATTCTAATTCAGCCTCATGTAGAGGGCTGTTTTCTAAAATGCTTTTTTCAAGAGCGCGTTTAAAGTTTTCAGGTTCAAATTCAGCAAATACAATTTTTCCAAAATCATGAAGCAACCCAGCAACAAAAAAATCATTGCTATCAGACTGAGGAATATCAAGTCTTTCTGCCAGCATCCGGCAAATAGATGCTGTGGTCAGAGAATGCAGTAGAAACTCCTGAGTATTAAAATCAGCCTTATTCTTCGGATTTAAAACCCCTATTGCGGCAACACTTAATGCCATGTTTTTAATGGTGTTAAGTCCTATATATACGACAGCACGCTGAATAGAATTGATTTTTTGTGCAAAGCCATAAAAAGGTGAATTGATGACTTTAAGAATCTTAATCGTCATCACTGGGTCACTTTCTATCACCTGAACGATATCCTTAGCGGATGCATTAACGTCAGATGTCAATTGCATCACACGCTGTACACTTTTTGGAAAAGCAGGCATTTTTTCAACAAATGCAATAATTTTTTCGTTGTGAAGATCGGTCATTGCAACTCTCAATACTATTTACATGAGCATAGCAGATAATTTAGGGTATGGGTTTGAGGTATACTTGTTCAGTGAGCTTCATCCCAATTATCACCTACTCCAATATCAACAATTAAAGGCACATCTAATTGTGCAGCTGAACACATAATGTTTCTGATCGAGTCGCAAAAACCTTCAGTCTGTTCCTCGGCAACTTCAAACACAAGCTCATCACGTACCTGCATAATCATTTTGGCTGATGAGTTGTTTTCTTTTAACCATTGATCACTCTTGAGCATGGCTATTTTTATAATATCCGCGGCTGTTCCCTGCATGGGCGCATTAATAGCTGTACGTTCGGCATATTGTCGTCTCGCGGCATTACGTGCATTAATCTCTGGTAAATAAAGCCTGCGCCCAAATAAGGTTTCAACATAACCTTGTTGTTTTGCTAGTTCTCGAATGTTATCCATATAATTTTTTACTCCAGGATAACGGGCAAAATATAAATCTATGTAAGACTGTGCCTGTGAGCGGGACAAACCCAGTTGTTGTGCAAGTCCAAAGGCTGACATACCGTAAATTAAACCAAAATTAATGGCTTTGGCTGAACGACGCAAATCTGTTGTTACTTGCTCTACGCTCACACCAAACACTTCTGCTGCTGTAGCGCTGTGGATATCTAAACCTTTAGAGAAAGCTGTCAACAAGCCTTCATCGGCCGATAAATGTGCCATTATGCGTAATTCAATCTGAGAGTAATCAGCTGCAATCAGTTTATATCCTTTAGGCGTAATAAAGGCTTGTCTGATTTTTCGACCCTCAGCGCTACGGATAGGAATATTCTGTAGATTGGGATCAGATGAAGACAGCCTTCCGGTAGCGGCTACAGCTTGATGATAAGAGGTATGTACTCTGCCAGTTTTATCATTAATTTGTTGAGGTAACTTATCGGTATAAGTCGATTTAAGTTTGCTCATGCTACGAAATTCAAGAATCAACTTTGGTAGCGGGTAATCAAGGGCAAGCTCTTGTAAAACTGATTCAGCAGTTGATGGTTGTCCCTTAGGGGTTTTCTTTAATACGGGTAGTTTTTGTTGATCATAAAGTATTTCTTGAATTTGTTTGGGGGAACCTAAATTAAACACTTGTCCCGCTAAATCATGCGCATGTTGTTCCAAGGCAATAATATGATTAGCTAATTCTAGGCTTTGCTGAGTCAGCATTGCGCTATCTATTAACACCCCGTTTTGTTCTATACGGGATAAAACAGAGATTAATGGTATTTCTATCTCATGATATAGTTTTTGTAGTGATTCAAAGTTATTTAATTTTGCAGAAAGT
>WTAG01000003.1 GCA_013139755.1 Methylomarinum sp.
ATAAGTGATGGGCACGGGATAAAGCCCCTTTGCCCATCCTACTAGTCTCTTTTCTCATAATGACTATAAGAGATAAATCTGTTCGTCTGAAAGACGAAGGTTTTAACCTTATGAATGGAAAATAAACCTAACATAATAATATGCCAACGAAAAATCTTTTAAC
This sequence comes from Methylomarinum sp., assembly GCA_013139755.1. The sequence continues at coordinate 164 of WTAG01000003.1, forward strand.
CGAACACCCTTACCCATCTTCTGGGAAAGGGGTTATCATCAAAAGACAGATATGTAATCTGCAAAACTACAGAGTACACTATGGATTATGTTTTTGTATATTTATTTAAACTCATCTAAAATATTTACTACTTGAAGCTCAATAAACCAGATAAGATTAACGCTATTTAAAGTTAGAATAGAACCCCAAAATTTAAGAAGATAAAACCTAACACTCAATCAATGTTGTTTTGGAGAAGTACTAGTTAATTTTATCAGTTACATAATTTTAAACAAATCACCGAGGTTATTTTTAATGCTTTTCTGGAAAAAAAGTAAACCAAGCTACGAAAAAGCTATGATCTGGTTTAAAAACAATATGGTAGAAAATGAAGGCATAATTGTCCATACCAAGCAACCAGTATCCTATGCTGAGGTAACGGGATATTTTATTCCAACTCTTTATAACTGGAATGAAAAAGAATTAGCAAGAAGCTGTACGAAATGGCTATTGTCTATTCAGCTCCCCGATGGTTCTTTTCCAGCACCTGATGGTGTACCCTATACATTTGATACTGCACAAATCATGCGTGGATTATGCGCTGCGTTAGGTGACATTGATGGTGTTGAAACTTCCTTGCGCAAAGCTTGTGATTGGATGTTGACCCAAATTCAAGATGATGGTCGCTTAGTCACCCCGTCCACAGAACTTTGGAGTGACATTGCCAACGATCTTATTCATACGTATGCATTACCGCCCCTTGCAGAAGCAGGTAAGTTATTAAACGTGCCAGAATATGAAGAGAAAGCAAAGTTCGTACTTGAGTATTATAAAAAGCAAGAAGAACTTGTTCCCTTTAATCGTTTAACACACTTTCATGCTTATGCCATGGAAGCTCTTTGTGAAATGGGTGAATTAGAATTAGCTCGCCAAGGTATGGCAGATGTTGAACGCTATCAACGTGCAGATGGTAGCATTCCAGCTTACCCAGATGTTGAATGGATTTGTTCAACGGGAATAGCACAATATGCTATTGTTTGGTATGCATTGGGTAATAAGGAGCGAGCAAATAAAGCAATCGCTTATTTAGAAAAAATTCAAAATAAAACAGGTGGTTTTAATGGTAGCTATGGCAAAGGTGCTCAATACATTGCCAAAGCAGAAATTAGCTGGGGTGTAAAATATTTTCTGGATGCCTATCGATTAAAGTTACAATCAGATGACACATTTAATAAACATTAATATGGGTCAAATAAAGAAGCTTTAAATACCATCAGCGGGTAACGAAATAGTTTATGGACAGGCTTAACCTACTAAACTCTCATTGACTTGTTCCTACTCTGTACGGAGAACTAAGAAATTCATGAAGAGTTATATTTCATTGCTGACAACTACAATAAAGACAAGACACAATTATGGACAATATATCAGTTATCACACCTTTGGTTAGTATTGTTCTTCCGACTTACAACCGTGCTTATGTCCTGCCACATGCCATTCAGAGTGTTTTAAACCAATCATATTCAAATCTAGAGCTTATCATTGTTGATGACAATTCTCCTGACGATACAAAAGCAGTCGTAAAATCATTTAACGATTCACGCATTCGTTATGTACGAAATGAGCCTAATTTAAAACTTCCCAAAGCCTTAAATAAGGGCTTTACTCTTGCCCAAGGCGAACTCCTCACTTGGACATCAGACGATAATCTTTTTGCTAAAAATGCAATCGAAAAAATGGTTGCGTTTATTCAGTCAGAGCATTGTGATTGTGTTTATGCGGATTACGAATTATTTTCTGAGCTTGATAATAATGTACCGTTAGATACGAACGTTGATCGCCTCCCTGATACCGTGCAATTGGAAAAAGGCAATCATATTGGTGCTTGTTTTATGTATACCCGTCAAGTGTATGAAAAAATCGGTGATTATGACCCTGAGTTGTTTCTGGTAGAAGATTATGATTATTTCATACGTATTTCTAAACATTTCAAAATGCGCCACTTAGCAGAGTCTTTGTATTACTTTAGGCGTGATGATAATACGCTTTACTGCTCTCGCTTTTGTGAAGTGAAAGCTTCTGATTTTTTAGTACGTTTTAAAAATGAGCTCATAGATGAAAATACTGTATTGGAAGCAATGATCACACTTATTATGAACAATATTGAAGGACTCAAAGACCCACTTTTACGCACAAGTTACCGTATAATACACAATCGATCCTATAAATTAACTCAAATGCACAAAGCTTTTACACGCTGGTTTCTAAAACAAAAAATATACAAGCCAGTTCTGCACTTACTTAACCAATACAGCACTAAACAAGCCACATTTAAGAGTACGCGTGATCAAATTAAAAACATCTTGCTGAGCAATGGAACGATCGAATACAGTAAACATTAAGTAACTTCTCATTATATTCAGGCATAGGGAATTGTGAGGAATCCGTCAATCACGAAGTCTTTAAGCGGAAATCCATGCTCAGTACTAGATTCCTGCTAAGAGCATGCAGGAATGACGCGTTGTAAGGAGTTACTCTCTCCCGTTTAATAATGAGAAGTGATGCCATTAAGACATAAAAAAAGAAAAAAATCATCATGTTCAAATACATTTCAACGGCATTGAAAGGTCCTTCACAAGCACGGGCTGCTCATCAGCAAGCTTTGAAACAGTGCCCTAATATTCAATCGGGCATTAAGCAGCTTCAGGAACAATGCCCTGCGAATATCAATAACGACTCAGAAGAACCTATTTTTCTTTTTTCCGCAGGTTGGCGCTCTGGGTCTACTTTGCTGCAACGGCTCATTATTTCAGACTCAAAGGTACTTATGTGGGGGGAACCTTATGATGAATGCGGAATTATCCAGACTATGGCTGATACAACTACAGCCTTCAGAGCTAACTGGCCGCCCTCTGATTATTATTATAATGGCAGTTCAACAACTGAGCTTTCTGGGATGTGGGTCGCTAATTTATTTCCTTCTTTAGATGACTTAAGAAAAAGTCATCGTGCTTTTTTCGATACCTTATTTTCTGAACCGGCAAAAAAAGCAGGTGCAAACCAATGGGGCATCAAAGAAGTCAGGTTAGGAGTAGAACATTGCGCTTATCTACAATGGATTTATCCAAAAGCACGTTTCATCTTCTTATATCGTAACCCTTTAGATGCCTATGGATCATATTGTCGTTATGGTCGTAGTTGGTATAACACTTTTCCTGATAAACCAGTATTCACCGCAACAACTTTTGGGTCTCACTGGAAAACATTGATGAAAGGGTTTTTACGCGAAGAAAAAAAAATCAATGCCCTGTTAGTAAAATATGAAGACCTGGTTACTGGACGCATGGCTCTTGAAGAAATAGAGACTCATTTAAATATCACTATTGACCGTTCCGTTATTAAATCTAAAGTAGGAAGTTCGGAGCGCGATGGCGAAAAAGTTCAAGTAAATTCACTAGAAAAGTGGTTGCTAAAACGGGCAGTATCTCCTGTTGCTGAGAACCTTGGCTATAAATGGTAATTATCGATATGCAGAAAGTTTAAAAAAACAATATATTAGACTGATATGTTAAATTCTTCGCAACAAACAACATTTTATTTATTCTTTGGAGACTAGTTCTAAATGGACGCTAGTATTATCGTATGTACCTATAATCGGGCAGAATCTTTAAAAGATACTTTAGATGCTCTACGCAAACAACAAACAGTTTCTTTTAACAATTGGGAAGTTATTGTTGTGGACAATAATTCCAAGGATCATACCTGTGAAGTCGTTGAAAATGTCAGGAATGAATGGCCTAAATTGCAATATACCTTTGAAGGAAAACAGGGGCTATCTCATGCTCGCAATCATGGCATCAGCTGTGCAAAAGGTGACATACTATTATTTACTGACGATGATGTGCTTCCAGAAGAAAATTGGCTAGAAACAACCCTACTCGGATTAAAAAAATATAACGCAGATGCCTGTGGTGGTTTTATCGCCCCTATCTGGGAAACGCAACCACCAGAATGGTTAACAGAGCGCTTTTATGGCTTTTTGGCTGTTCGTACTGAGCGCACAGACGACTACCCGATAACCAAACCCAGTCAGGCACCTTTTGGCGCAAACATGGCTTTTAAAAAAAGTGTATTTGATAAAGTAGGATTATTTGACACAAGTCGTGGCCGTAAAGGTGAAGTCCTTGCCAGTGGCGAGGATGGGGAAATGTTTGAGCGTATTTTAAAAGCAGGCCTAAATTCAATATTTATCGGACATTCCCGCGTACATCATAAAGTAGAAAGTTTTAGAGTCACTAAAAACTACTTTCGTCGCTGGCGATATCAATCTAGCCTAAACATTGCTGTAAGTCGTGGTTTAGCAGGGAAACGCCGACTATTCAATATTCCTCTGTTTGTCTTTCCTCAATTAATGCGGGCGATAGCTCGTATGTTGTGGGGAAAATTCACCCAACCTTTAGACGAAGCATTTAATCGAGAAATTGTGGTATTTCATTTTCTTGGTATGATGCGTGGGTTGCTTCAATCTCATTAAGCTTCTAATATTTCCAACATTCAACTTTTTTTCTGGTTTTTTAGCATGCCTTCTGATACTCTAACTGTCCAAGTACTGATCTGCACTCATAACAGAA
>WTAG01000145.1 GCA_013139755.1 Methylomarinum sp.
GCTAGCCTTCTTCCAGCATCTATTCCCCTTCTAACTCGCTGTGAAATACGATCCTTAGCCTTATAGTGTTTATTACAGAAATAATAACCTGCTGCTGCTGTTGCTACCGTAATTCCCGCCGCTACACTTTTCACAACAAAATTTTTAAGTGCGACTTCTTTATATATGGCATAACGGTTGGAGGGTATTAAACCATCTTGATCAACCGCCTCAAGATTAGCTCCTGCTGCATCCAGTGCTTGCATCGCTAGAATATTACCTGTAATCGCTGCAATATGAAGGGGTGTTTGATCATCTTGATTAACCGCCTCAAGATTAGCTTCTGCTGCATGTAGTGCTTCTATCGCTGGAACATGACCTTTGCCCGCTGCAAGATGAAGGGGTGTTTGACCGTAAGCCGCTAAAAACCCCATCTAGCTAACGCTAATAATTTGTATAAATTGTGGCTGTCACAAACAAATTAGGGGTTAGTAAAATGGAGATAGCACTGCAATCTGAGAAGATATACATAGCCAATAAACCTGTTGATTTTAGAAAGAGCATTGATGGTCTATCTGCTTTGGTTATAGAAGATTTACAAAAAGAACCTAACAAAGGGATTTATATTTTTTACAACAAAAGTTTAAATCGGATAAAAGTTTTAGGCTGGCATCGAAATGGGTTTGTAATGATATATAAGCGCTTGGAATCAGGGAAGTTCTTTGTGCGCTATAATAATGATGCTGATTTGCAGATTAATTCAGAACAATTGAATTGGCTGTTAATAGGTTTAGATTGGGTACGCCACGAGGCGGATATCAACTAGAGGTGCAAGTCCTTGCTGGAAAGCATTACCTAATGCATCCAGTATCGAGCTTTGAGCTTATGGAGGTGACTTTATGAGTTAAGTGTAAGCAGAGAAATAAGCAGGCCGTAGGCGCAAGCCGAAGTGATTGAGCCGCGTAAAAGCCGAGATGTAGTGGCTGACGCCATCTGATCAGCGGAAAGCGAAACCAACATATTTGGTAAGTAGGTAGAATAGGTTGGCACTATCGTGGTCTTAGAGCACGGCATGTTTGTAGAGTTGATATTTGAACGTGGGATATCTTATTCGCCCTTACAGGATGTGAGTATTAGAGAACAAGTGTAACAGCGAGGACTCTGAGATGACGAATAAGAAGTCAGAGAGAGCGTAGTACTGAGGAAGCGTTTGTAATGAACGTGGAGGGAAGGCTCCGCGGTATAATTAACCTAGGAGAAGAAACGTTGAGCGGTGAAACAAAACCAATAACTACAACGACTACAAAATTAAATAGGATAGCTAAGCTTTCTAGTGAAGATTCTGCGATGGAGTTTAGGTGTTTAATGCCTCACATCAACAAAGAATCCCTCACTAGCTGTTTCCATAAGCTGGATGGAAAGAAGGCGGTGGGAATAGATGGAGTTACAAAAGAGATGTACAGTAAAAATCTATCCGAAAATATAGATGTATTACTGAATAGGATGAAGACAATGTCCTATAGACCCCAAGCTGTTAAAGAGGTGTTGATTCCTAAAGACGGTAAGCCAGGAGAATTTAGGCCGCTCGCAATATCGTGTTTTGAAGATAAGCTGGTTCAGCTTCAGACCGCGAAAATTTTAGAGGCCATTTATGAACCAATTTTTAGACATTGTTCATATGGATTCAGACCTGGTAGAAGCTGTCATATGGCAGTCAAAGATCTTTTTACCCATTTAAACAGTAAGGGATGTGAGGTTGTTATAGATGTAGATTTGAAAAATTTCTTTGGAATGATAAAACATGAAATCCTGCTTGAGTTCTTGCGAATCAAGATTAAAGATAAAATCTTTATCCGATATGTTGCGAGACTGCTTAAGTCAGGTATTTTCAAAGAGAATCGATTTGTTGTGAATGAAGAAGGGAGTGGTCAGGGCAATATCGCTAGTCCAGTTTTATCTAATATCTATGCACATTATGTGCTAGATACTTGGTTAGATGATGTTGTCTCACAACATGCAAATAAAGAAGTAAAATCTTTCAGGTATGCCGACGATCAAGTCTTGTGTTGCTATTACAGAAGTGATGCGATTAAGGTATTGAAAGCGCTTAAGGGTAGACTAGATAAATTTGGTTTGCAATTAAACGAAGAGAAGACGAAGGTTGTCGAGTTTAACAAAAGGAAATTTCCGAAAGCTAAACAAGGCACTTTCGACTATCTAGGATTTACTTTCTACATCAGACGATCACGTATAGGTAGTATTCATGTGGTGGCCAAAACATCAAGAAAAAGATTTTCCTCAAAACTGAGGAATGTCAAACATTGGTGTAAAACCAACAGGTGTAAGCAAAAACTTCATCCGCTATGGGATACATTTAACTCTAAGTTGAGAGGACACATACAATATTATGGTGTGTCACTTAACCTGGATAGCGTAAATAATTTTGTTTATCAGTCTACGCATATTTTCTTTAAATGGATGAATCGTAGGAGCCAGAAGAAAAGCATGAATTGGGAGCAATTTAATTTGTTCCTCAAAGCATTTCCCTCTCCTAAGGTTAAAGTCTATCATCAGCTTTTCTAAATTTATGGAGCAGAGCGAATGATTATGTTGCCAAAAGCAACCAGAGTAATGTCTGATCGTCAGCCCATTGCCTTAATAGGGCACGATGTGGTTGGAACTGGGGGCCGGATGGGTAACCTGCCGGTCTACCACCTAAGTTATTATCTGGAGGAGAATGCAAGATTAGCAATTATTTTTAATATTTTTTGTGCTTTCTATTTTTATTTTTATTCAGATATTTTGTAGCTTTTATTCACATTTTAAATTGTATTTTTTTAGCGTCATGCTATCATTTGCTGTGTGGAAACAGGAACTCAAAAAACCGATTATACCCCTGAAAACATAGAGCTTTTGATCGAAACTAATCGAAAGCTTTCTGAAGAAACTCTCCAGCTTAAAGCTAAAGCGTCAGAGCTAGAAACCAACCTTGAAAATGCTGAAAAGAGAATAGAATGGTTGATGGAACAGTTTAAGCTAAACAAGCAAAGAACGTTTGGCAATAAGGCAGAAAGCAGTAAATCCTTGCAACTAAGCTTGGTGTTTGATGAGACTGAAGAATCTGTCGAAGCATCAGAAGAATCCGTTACAATAGAAAGCATAGCCTATACTAGAAAGAAGAAAACAGCGGGCCGTAAGATTGACACCAGCAAATTACCAAGAGAGATAGTTAGTCATGATTTATCTGAAGATCAAAAGCAGTGTGACAGATGCGGCAAAGAGCTAAAGAAGTTTGGTGAAGATAGATCAGAGCAGCTAGAATACATACCAGCTAAGTTAAAGGTAATAGAGCATGTTTGTTCCAAATATACCTGCCGTTGCTGTGAAACGATAAAAACTGCAAGCAAGCCTGAAATGCCAATAGCAAAAAGCATGGCGACACCAAGTTTAATCACCGAAGTAATTATTAAAAAGTATAGCCATCATCTACCCTGGTATAGACAATCAAAGATATTTGCTCAAGAAGGGATAGATATACCAGCAAATACGATTTGCAATTGGTATCTGCAGGCTGGAGAAGTATTAGAGCCATTAAGAGAAGCATTAAAATCCCAGCTAAGTAGAGTGAATGTATTGCAAGCAGATGAAACTCCGGTAAAAGTCTTAAAAGACAACATTAGGGGATATATGTGGTGCTACCACGGTTGTAATCCACAAAATAGATTTATATTATTTGAATATAATGATTCACGAAGCGGCAAAGTTGTAAGTGACAACTTAAAAGATTATCAAGGGATTTTACAAACTGATGGTTATAGTGGGTACAATAGCTTAAGAGCTAGAGAAGATATTATCAGCCTTGGATGTTGGGCGCATTGCAGAAGAAAATTTGCTGATGTTGTTAAAATATCAAGCAAGGCTGGTAAGGCACACGAAGTAATGAAATGGATAACCAAGCTTTATCAAATTGAAAGTGCATCAAGAGAACAAAAACTTAGTTTTGCAGAGCGCAGGAAGCTCAGGCAAGAGCAAGCGCCAATTGTTTTGCAAAAGATATATGATTTAATAACCAAGTCATCGCCACCAACTAAAAGTGCGTTAGGCAAGGCAATAACTTATGCATTAAATCAGTGGAAACACCTGATCAAGTATATAGATTATGGCGAAGCTGAGATTGATAATAACTGGGTAGAAAACCAGATTCGTCCTTTTGCTCTTGGCAGAAAAAATTGGTTATTCTTGGGAAATGAAAGATCGGCGAATATAGCAGCATTCTTCTATAGTTTGATCCAGACATGCATATTGAACGGTATAGATTCTAGGAAATATCTAAATTATGTTTTAAACCAGACTGGGAAAATGCGGCGTAATGAAATCGATCTTACCAGCTTGCTAGGGGCTGTAAATGATTTCGTGTAAACGGCCATAATCAGGCGGTTTATATCTGCTAGCTTTTTAAACCTGCAGAATTCTGTCAACATAACAAAAAAAATTAAAAATTAAAATTGTTATTTCTATTTTAAGGGTCTGGCCCTGCTTTTCAGGGTCAGACCCCTTGGTTTTTAGCATAAAAATAAGCGACGGATGATAATGTGACAAACACCTCTTTTGTGTTTTTCAGCATTCCATCCGCAACTTATTTTCGGATTATTAAAGCTCTGGTAGACGATCTGGGAACATGATCGCAAATCTATTTAGCGCAAGACCCCAGTCACGAATAGGCATTGTCCATTTTTTAGCTATATTCCTTAAGGCTAA
>WTAG01000153.1 GCA_013139755.1 Methylomarinum sp.
GTTGCAGAAGAGATTAATCGAAATATTAACAATATCAGTTCAGTTGCAAACGAAACATCTATTGGCGCCAGAAACATGTCGGAAGCATGTAAAGAGCTTTTAGAACTTGCGGATCAATTAAGATCAAGCGTCGGGCAATTTAGAACATAATTTGATTTTATATATTAACAATCAGGGATTTGCGAGGAAAAATAAAAACTTCCCAGCAAATCCTGCTTCACACAGGACTAACAATGCTTAACAAAGTTACTTTAATTGGCCGACTAGGTGCAGATCCAGAAGTCAGATACATGCCCAGTGGCGGCGCTGTTACTAACATTGGCCTAGCAACAACACGACGCTGGAAAGACAGACAATCTGGAGAGCGCCGAGATGAAACAGAATGGCACCGTATTGCCTTCTTCAATCGCCTTGCAGAAATTGCAGGTGAATACCTGCGTAAAGGCAGTTTAGTTTATATTGAAGGACGTATTCGCACACGAAAATGGCAAGACCAAAACGGTCAAGATAGATATACAACAGAGATAATTGCAGAACAGATGCAAATGCTTGACAGCAAAAGCGGAGGAACGGGAAATCTTAATGATGCCTCAGGACAAACGAGTAACTTTAGCCCTGAGCAACAACCATCAAGCAAACAAACCTCAAGCAATCAAACCCCAACACCTGCTAGTCAAGCGCAATCGAATACACCGCCTCCAGCATCATATGAAGATTTTGATGACGATATCCCCTTCTAGAGGTCACCTTACATACATTATGTAAATATTCAGGCTTTGAACTTATAATTCTAATCTAAACCCAAGTGTAAACGTATGACTATCAACGTTATTATAGCCAACTAAAGCATTGTAGCTGGCAAATGTAGTCACTCCATGAGTCAAAACCGCAGACACGTCAGCACCTACTGTAAAGAAATTACGATCAGGTCCGGCAATATCAATATCAATTGTTTGAGCCAAAGCATCTCCAAGAAGTGTTGCTCTGGCTGTTCTAGAGTTATTTTTATACTCATGATGCCAGGCACCATGTAACTGAGGAACAATAACACCAAAAGGAACACTAAATGCATATGAAATTTGTGAACCAACAGTGGTAGTTAATGACTGTATATTTTGCTCATTAAACCTCATAGCCCAGCCATCACCCGTATTTTTATTCTCTTTATATGAATCAATTTGAATGGTTAAATAATTAACACTGGCATAAGGCGTTACAGATAAGCCTTTGTAGTGATAGTCATACCCGGCATTAAAATTAAAAGACAACTGATCTCCATCAGTCTCCCCTTCAGCGGTTGTGTCAACCGTGCCAGATAATGCACCAGTTGTTATCACATAAAATAATTTCCTGTTTATTTCATAATCTGCTCCACCATACGAAGCAACTGCATCTAAATGAAAATTATCTGTCACATAAAAACTTCCGTATAAAGATCCAGTGTAGGTATTAGTATCTGTACCGCCACGATGCCCATCAAAATCAGCATCAATATGACTATAATCAAAAGCCAAACCAACAATCAATGAATCCGTTAACTTATAATCAGCACCCATCACAGCACTCCAGCTATCATAATCATACCCAAGCTGATCAGAGGTAGAGTCCGTATCGCCAAAGCTATAAGAGCTGTTCATCCAAAAACCTATTTCTTCGCCAATATCTGAACTAGCAGCACCACCTTCGTTCAATGAAAACATGTGATTATTATCAGCATAAAGAACATCTGCCTGCTCATTAGATGCTAGCTTTAAACGAGTATGAACGATTTCAACTGTATGTAATTGACCTGCTAAGGTCTTTGTTGATTGAGATCCAAAAACATTGCTCTGTTCTGCAGAAACCGCTGTGATTGCAGCATTTTTCTCTGACTGAATGTTACCATTATGAAAAATTCGATCAGTTGCCTCTTGAAATTCAGCTGAGTTATTCCCTGACATTGAACCACTCATCCAACTTTGAAAAGACGCATTTAAAAAATTAGTTTGAGTATCATTCAGTTCAGCAGAAACGCCCCCTGACCAAGCCAATATAATAGCCGGACATGAATTTATAATTATTTTTTTAAAGGGTTTCATAATGAACCGATCCTATTTAAATCTGCAATTGATCCAATAGCCTATCTTTATTTCAGATATTTATCAATCATTTACTAAAAATATTTCTGCTCAAGGGGAGTTTGATTACTTAAATTTTATCCATAAAATAACCATACAAAAACTGACATTTTAACTGAAGAGTAGCATTCTCCAACACATACACTCATGTTTTTACCCGCCTCACCTCATTGATTTAAACTATATAGATAAGGTATCCATTAAATCAATCATAAATTCCATTTTTTCATGATCTCGTCTGTAGACCCTATGTATACTGGATTCTTTAAATCGTCATATTGATGATTCACGGTATATATGGGATAGCAGTATATACAAAAAGGTATACATAATTTATATCTTAAAATACAAAAACAACAATATATTTCTATAGTGAGTCAATACCACCCTACCCGTCCAAAAATACAGGT
>WTAG01000380.1 GCA_013139755.1 Methylomarinum sp.
ATATAATTATTCACTAAATATTTACTGTTTATTCTCCACAAAGAGCTCTATTACGCAACATGCTAAAGAAAATAAAACACCTTACCCAGCCTCTTTTCTATAGCCTTATCAGCCTGTTAGCCCTTAGCAGCTGTCAAACAACCAATAATACCAGCAAAAACACCTACGAAATACTCAGGTCTACTGTCTCGGTAAATTTTGCACCTGATGGTCGATTATGGCGGTTAATCCCTACAAAACAAGCGGTTTATGTCGACTATTCAAATGATAATGGAAAAAGCTATAGCAAACCAATAGCAATTAATTCACTCAAGCAAAAGATCAGCGCCTGGCCTGAAAACCCACCGGCTATTGAAATTAGCCCTTCAGGACGAATCCATGTCCTTTACTATGCTGATGAGCAACAAAAATCCACCAGTTTTTTTAGTTATTCTGCTGATAACGGAAAAACATTCAGCACACCGACATTAATCAGTGATCACGCCCAAACAGCCATGCACTATATGGATAAAATGCTGATTGATAAAAATGACAATACCTACTTATTCTGGCATGACACTCGTCATAATCATCTTGATAAAGAACAAGCCGCAGGTACGTTATCGCTGTACTACAGCATTAAAACACCGTCATATGATTCAGCATTTAGCAACCAACTTCTTAGTAACGGCGTTTGTTCTTGCTGTCGAACTGCAACTGCTTTTGATGCAGATAATAAACCGGTCATTCTTGCTCGTATGGTGTATGACGATGGTATTCGTGATCACGCGCTTATCCGGATGAATGAAGATAACTCATGGCTGCCTCCGCATCGCGTCACTTACGATAACTGGCAAGTGGAGGCATGCCCAGAACACGGCCCGGCATTAGCGATAGATAATCAAAACCGCGCACATTTAACATGGTTTACCTTAGGTAATACTCGTCATGGTATTTTTTATGCACAAACTGATGATTTTGGTAAAACACTGTCATCACCCATCTCGCTAGGCGATGATAATCACCTGCCTAGCCACCCCGACGTTATTACATTAAATCAACGCGTTGTTATTGTATGGAAAGAATTTGATGGTGAACAAACCTCTTTACACATAAAAGAATCCTTTAACCGAGGAGAATCATGGACGGATAAATCAGCAGTTTTTACATCCAAATCTAAAAACAGCCATCCAAAACTTATCACAAATAATACAGATATATTCTTATCCTGGACTTCTCAGGACAAAGGCCATCAGATTGTAAAATTATAATCTACTTTTCCATCAGTCTATTTTACTAAACACAAGATATTCGAAAAGTTTACGACCATTGATGCCCTATTCTTTTAAATGGCTATTAACAAGTTGCCGATTATTAATGTACTGGCTGTTATACTTCGCGCGGTTACGATTGCGGAATTTATAGTCTGTTGATTTTTGTCGATAGTAACGCGCAACCGTGGCCGTGCGAAGTATAACTAGACGTTTTAAAGAATTTATTGTTGCTGAAGGTTATACCTAACCAGGCTTTCTGTTATTTCTTGCTATACATTTGATATCTGGATTTACCTGATCGTTTAGCTTCATACATGGCCTTATCAGAATAATGCAATAAAACTTCAGCATTATTCCCATCATCTGGATAGACAGAAACACCTATACTAGCCGACACTCTATGAGAATTATTTTGAATTAAGATAGGCTGGGCAATTTCTTCCAGCAAACGAGCAAGCAATTTATTACTTTCGGCTGAAGATGTTATCTCATTGAATAAAACAACAAACTCATCACCTCCTACCCGAGCAACAGTATCATTACCTCTAACGATATTTTTAATACACTGTGAAATTTCGCATAATAACTTGTCTCCCGTATCATGCCCATAACAATCATTAACTGGCTTGAAGCCATCGAGGTCAAGATAACAAACGGCAAACTGTTCTTTTTTCCGCTTAGCGCTTGCAATTGCCTGTTCCAGTCGATCGGCTAACAACAATCGATTAGGCAATCCCGTTAACGGATCGTGATGGGCAATATGTTCTAGTTTAAGCTGGTTTTTGATCAAACGAGAAATATTGGAAAAAATCCCAATATAATTCATTATCGTATTTTGTTCATTTCTAATAGTTGATAAAGCAAGCCATTCAGACTGAATCTCTCCATTTTTATTTCTACTATTGATTTCACCACTCCAATGATCTTTCTCACCCAGCTGCTGCCAAATTGAGTCAATCAACTTTTCATCTGTTAACCCGAATTTAAGTATCCCTATATGCCTACCTATGACTTCCTGCTCTTGATACCCCGTTGATTGAAAAAAAGCGGGGTTAACATTGATGATGAGACTATTTTCGTCAGTAATACAAATAGCTTCCAAAGTATTTTCAAAAACGCCTGAGGCCAAAAGCAATTTACCTTCTATTTTCTTGCGTTCGTTTATTTCTCGCTTTAAATCCAGCGTGCGCGTGCAAAGGTGGTCATACATAGAAAGCGTAGTATCAATCATAACTTTCATAACCCCACTCATTTCCTTATCTGTATGCTGCTTAGCGCTTTCCATAGTCATACCAGACTGCATGGCCAATATGATTTTACTCATACGCATATCACTATCCAGAATATGAAATGCCAACCAATGCGTTAGAAACGAAAGCACATCCTCAGTCACCTCTTGCATCGATTTGTGCGCTTCTTGTGCTTTTATTTCGAGTACTTCTGAAATAAATCTTTCATGCGATTGTTTATGATCCTTTAAGATAGAATCAACAGGTAAATACCGCTCCCAAATGATTTCTTCAGATTCGAAATGATAAACAGTATAGTCCGTCAATTCAGTAAATATAGTGTCTAATGAATGTGAATCGGATTGATTACCAAGAAGGGTTGCCATTTGATTGATTAGCCTAACAATCACCTTGTGCTGTTCATCTATCTGAACAATACCAGTATCAAAATTTTCATTCCAAGGAAAAACATCTATTGTCTCAGTCATGCCTTTGCTCACTATGCTATTCCCTTTAGATTTTTAATGACGTTAAATGGCTATTTACAAACAGCTCTACAGTCAATCATACTTACTTATTAAGATCTAATTTTAAATAACTTTCATACTTCATTTAAGCCATCTCATCTCTGTCTTTGCCCTCTGGAGGAGCTAAACTTCATAGGGAACATTAATATAAAACCGCGCTATAAAGGTCCTGTAAAATTACCGGCCTTTATTGACCTCTTACTTCATTTTTTCTTTAATCCCTCGGTAAGTTTCTATGGGTTGGTCCGCATTAACCACCTGATTCCTACCATTAGCTTTTGCTTTATATAACGCGTCATCAGCTTGCTTCATCGTCCGGGTATAATCGGGATGCCCATCATGAAATGCAGTCCCAAGACTTATTGTGACATTTAACTTCCGGTTTTTATCTATTTTAAAAGCAAAGCCAGCAACACTCGCTCTTATTTTTTCTGCTACTCGACCAATAATAACTTCATCAATATCCCCTAGAACAACGAGAAACTCTTCCCCGCCCAAACGAAAAACAAAATCACCTGTACGTATATTATTGGTTAGAATTTCCGCTATTTGCACCAGCACCCTATCGCCGTTATCATGACCATAATCATCATTAATCTGCTTAAAATGATCAATATCCACATAAATCAGCCCATAAACCATTCCTTTATGTAAACTAAAATCCGTTTCTTGGCGCAATACTGTGTCTAAATAATGTCTGTTTAGCAAATGTGTCAAAGTATCTTTTCCGCTATTTTCTTCGATCATTTCTTTTGCCAGGTTACCAAGCAACCAAATAGTGTTTGTTATCAAATTATTTAAGCTTTTGACAATACTTTCGACCACAGCCTCATTTTCTTCTCCCTCTAGATCTTGTAAAGCCTCATCTATATCATCCAGAAGTTGATTCAGTATGCCCAATTCAGAGCGCCCATGTAAATAAAGGTTAGCTTTATGAACAATCCACAAACCAAAACTCGAATGACGGATTGTTGGGACATTCGTTATATTCGCACCTTGATCCTGAACCATAATCATGATCTCTCTCATCCACTCGGACAACGAGGTTCTTAATCTCTCGCACTCAAATGCAAGATTATGGGCCGAAGCATGCAAACGAAAAGCTTGATTCTGATTTTCATTATCAACCAGATCATCCTTGTAACTTTCGTTAATTATGGCTAACGAACAATCAACCAAGTTATTAACAATGACCATTACATTAGCCAACTGGTTTCTATCTAGTGATGAGTCAATAAGGTGCGACATCAGCTTGTTTTTAATAAGGGTCATCCCATAATTAACTAAACATACAGGCAACTCAATTCGCGCATGAATATGTCCAACCTTAAGCTGAGCATTTATATAATCATCAATATCAGACTCCATAGGCCTATAACTGAACAAGCCATCAACCCACCTTGTCATACTACCTGTTAATCTATATTTAACCGCATCATGATTAAGAAAACTTGAAGCGTGGTTATTCCCCAATAATGTCCTGTAAAAATGCTTGGCTATATTATTACTATGAGGCGCTATTAATTGACCTATTAGAACAATGGTATCTTCATTTTCTGGACGATTAATATCATTTAAAATTTGTCTGTAAACTGATATTTCTTCTTTCATTGTGCCAACCAAGCCATAAAAACACAGATTATAACTGATTATTTAAATTCAAATTGAACACTAAATTTAGCGCCGCCCTAGAAAATTCCCTTTCTTTAATCTCCCTATACAGCAGCATTTCCTAGGACAGTTTATTTTTAATAATGATTAGTTTTTAGCTCCCACTCACATTTGAGTTAAAATACCCCTTTTCAATCTAAATATCAGCCTTATGCAGAATAAAATAGCCTTAGCACTTTGTTGTTGCCTGCTACATGCTTGCGCGACCAGCCCAACAGGCAGGTCTCAATTCATGTATATGTCTGATGATCAAATCAATCAAATGGGCCTACAAGCTTTTGATGATTTGAAAACCAAAAAACCAATAAGCAACAATGCCCAACACAAGCAATTTGTTAACTGTATTGCCGAGGCCATTACTTATGAGTCAGGTGGCAACTGGGAGATTGTAGTTTTTGCAGATGACTCTTTAAATGCCTTTGCCTTACCTGGTAATAAAATTGGTGTTCATACAGGACTGATTAACTTGGTTGACAACCAACACCAACTGGCTGCCGTGATTGGTCATGAAATCGGACATGTTTTGGCTAAACATAGTAATGAGCGTCTATCCCAGAAGACAGCGATTAGCCAAAGTGTTGCTTTAATTTCAGCAATCAGCCAGCCTGCATCGGCTTTAGGTCAGCTTGGTATTAGTGCGCTGGGGATTGGTGCTCAATACGGAGTTATTTTACCTTTCAGTCGAACTCATGAAAGTGAGGCCGATATTATTGGACTGGATTTAATGGCTAAAGCCGGATTTGATCCCAGAGAAAGCATTACCTTGTGGAAAAAAATGGATCAAGTCAGCCAAGGACAGCAACCCGCTGAGTTTCTGTCTACCCACCCCTCTCATAGCACTCGTATTAAAGAATTATCTGAGCATATGCCTAAAGCAATGCAGTTCTATCAGCATACACAATCTATTAATAAAACACCGCGCTGTCATAAATAATGAATCCACATTTAGAGTCTTTACATCCCTACCCTTTTGAAAAGCTTAAACAACTAAAGCAAGGCATCACACCGCCTCAGGATAAATCACATATTGCCTTATCAATCGGTGAACCTAAACATGAAACACCGGCATTAATTCATCAAGCCCGCAACAATCATGCCGATGGTATAGCTAAATATCCTACAACCAAGGGTATTCCTGAACTTAGACAGGCAATCTGCACATGGATCAGCCAACGCTTTGCTATTCCAACAACAGCTATTGATGCTGAGACTCAAGCATTGCCAGTCAGTGGCACACGAGAAGCCTTATTTTCTTTTGCGCAAGTAGTGGTTGATTCATCCAGGAATCCTATCGTGATCATGCCTAACCCGTTTTATCAAATATATGAAGGGGCGGCGATACTGGCAGGCGCAGAACCTTATTATATGAATACCACGGAAGCGACAGGCTATTTACCCGATTTTGATTCTGTACCGGATGAAATATGGCAGCGCTGCCAATTGATCTTTATTTGCTCACCGGGCAATCCAACCGGTACAGTTATCTCTAAAACAGAACATGAAAAACTGATCCTGTTATCTGAAAAACATGATTTCATCATTGCATCGGATGAATGCTATACAGAAATCTATGATGATGAAAGCAACCCGCCACAAGGCTTATTACAAACAGCTTATGCCATGGGCAACACATCATTTAAACGTTGTGTCATATTCCAGAGTCTTTCTAAGCGCTCTAACGCGCCAGGATTAAGATCAGGCTTTGTCGCTGGTGATGCCGCCATATTAGACAAGTATTTTCAATATAGAACCTATCAAGGCTGCGCCCTGCCCTTACCCACTCAACATGCCAGTGTTGCAGCTTGGCAAGATGAAGCGCATGTCAAAGAGAACAGGGATCTATACCGACAAAAATTTTCTGCTTTTATAGACATTCTGACAGATGTTTGTACAATCACTACCCCTCCTGCAAGCTTTTATATTTGGTTAAAAACACCCATTGATGATGCTGAATTTGCCCAAAAATTATTTGCCCAGGAAAATATAACGGTTCTACCGGGTAGCTATTTATCCCGTGATGCAAATGGCATTAATCCAGGGAAAAACCATGTACGAATTGCACTGGTTGCACCTGTCGAAGAATGCATAGATGCAGCCAACCGAATTAAAAATTTTATTAACACATTAGACTAAAAAACTTATGTCAAACTTAGAAAACATCATTAATGACGCATTTGAAAACCGCGCCGACATCTCTCCTGCAAATGTTTCTGCTGAAATCCGCTCTGCGGTTGAAGAAGCGATTAACATGCTTGATGCAGGTACTGCGCGTGTTGCAGAAAAAACTACTGGAGAATGGGTAGTCAACCAATGGCTAAAGAAAGCCGTTTTACTTTCTTTCAGAATTAACGAAAACCGCGTAATCGAAGGCGGCAACACCCGTTATTACGATAAAGTAGAAGCTAAATTCTCAACACACTCACCAGAAGATTTTGTTAAAGGTGGTGTGCGCGTTGTACCTAACGCAGTTGCCCGCCATGGTTCTTACATCGCACCAGGCACAGTATTAATGCCTTCTTTTGTTAACATTGGTGGCTATGTAGATAGCGGCACGATGGTTGACACATGGGCATCTGTAGGTTCTTGTGCGCAACTTGGTAAAAACGTACATTTATCAGGT
>WTAG01000100.1 GCA_013139755.1 Methylomarinum sp.
GGCTGGGGTGAAATGAAAAGAGTCTTGTTTGAAAAAATTAATGAGGAAATTACGCCAGCAAGAGAGCGTTATCAAGCATTAATGGAAGCACCTGAACATATTGAAGAACAATTACAGGAAGGCGCGGCTAAGGCAAGAGAAATCAGTAAGCCATTTATGCAAGCTATACGTGAGGCTGTCGGTATTTCTCATATAACTAAGTGAAAGAAATAAGCTTTAGTGCTTGGCTGGTTCAAGCGTTTGAACTGGCTAACAAGCGACCTGTTGTTTGGTTGGGGAGCGTTTTGTTTTTGGCTGTACTGATGCCATTAGCTCGCGTTTCTTTAGCCTTGGGAATTCTGTTTTCTATTAGTAGCTTATTTATTGGTGTAGGCGTTGTTGATGCAATACATAGAGAAACTGAATCATTATGGGCTGCGATCAAAAAACAAATTCCTTTAGCCTTGCTGTTGGCAGTTATCTTAATGGTTTTCTGGTTTGTCTTTAGGTTGCTTGCCAATATTAACGCGGGTGAGACAGAGAAAATTTTACAGTTTTTCTTTTACTGGGAATTAATAGAAGATAACTTTCAAGGTAAGGTGTTTCGGCAGTTGATTGTTTGGTTGTATTCAGCTGCTATTGTGGCTTTAATTTTTGTTTTGTTGATGCTGAATAGTTTTGGCAGTTGGTTTAGTTATCCGTTGATGGTATTTAAACAATGCAGTTGGGGTGAGGCAAGAGAGCTGGGCAAACAAGCTAGTTCAGAAAATGCCTCAGTCATGTATAAGTTAACAGGCTTTTTATTGCTTACCGCTTTTGTTGGCATGGGCTTAATTCCTTTGTTAACCCCACTTTTTTATATGTTGGTTTCTACGCTAATGTATGTTTCTTATCACGATATTTTTGTTAAAAAATAATCTTTCGCTCGCTACGTGTAATAAATATGAATGATTTTATCCCAGGACAACGCTGGATTAGTAATACTGAATCTGAATTAGGTTTGGGCTTGATTTTAGATGTCAATTTTAATCGGGTGACGGTGTTGTTTTTGGCAACGGGTGATAAGCGTGTTTACGCTAAAGATAATGCCCCTTTAACACGTGCGCAGTTTGCTGTTAATGATGTTATAGAGTCGACTGAAAATATTAAATTAACTGTCAAAGAGTTAATTGCCCAAGATGGATTGATTATCTATCGCTGTGATGATGATTTAGGCGAGGAGACGCTTCTAGAAGAAATGGATTTAAATCATCATATCCAATTTAATAAGCCGCAAGATCGTTTGTTTACTGGACAAATTGATCCGTCCGCCTGGTTTTTATTACGCTATGAAACCTGGCGTAAGCAGCAGCAGCATCAACAGTCAGCTGTTAAAGGTTTGCAAGGTGCAAGAGCATCTTTAATTGCCCATCAGCTATATATCGCACATGAAGTGGCTAGTCGAGGCGAACCTCGTATTATGCTGGCCGATGAAGTGGGCTTGGGTAAAACCATTGAAGCGGGTTTGATCCTGCAACATCGTTTAATTAATGGTTTAAGTCAACGACAGTTGATTATTGTGCCAGAAAGTTTGCTGCATCAATGGTTGGTGGAAATGTTAAGACGTTTTAATCTACGCTTTAGTATTTTTGATGAGGCACGTTGTGTCGCAACCAATGAAGCAAATCCATTTGTGACAGAGCAATTAGTATTGTGTTCACAGGGCTTTTTTTCTGATTATCCACAACGACAATTGCAAGCGTTAGAAGCTGGCTGGGATATTGTGGTGGTTGATGAAGCGCACCATCTGGAATGGAGTGAGCAGAGTCCTAGCTCGGATTATCTTTTTGTTGAACAATTAGCGGTGGCTACACCGGGTTTGGTTCTATTAACAGCAACACCAGAGCAATTGGGTAAGGAAAGTCATTTTGCTCGCTTACGATTATTGGACCCAGATCGCTTTTATCAATTTGATCAATTTTTAGCAGAAGAAAAATTGTTTGAGCCGGTTGCTCATGCGGCTAGGTTGTTGATTTCTGGTGATGTGATTACTGAAAAAGAACAGCAAAGTCTGACGGCCTTATTACAACAAGATCACGTCGGTGCATTGTTAGAAAAAGTGAATGACCAGGATGCATCAGATAAAGCACGGCAAGAATTGATCGAGCTGTTGCTAGATCACCATGGTACAGGGCGAATTTTATTTAGAAACTCCAGGCAAACCGTACAAGGTTTTCCTGAACGAGAAAGCTATGGCTATGCTTTACGAGGTGAAGCGGCATCAACTTTAGAAGATGACCCTTATTTTCTATGGTTGCTGGATAAGCTGGCTGATTTAAATGAAGCAGGGGAAAAAGCCCTGTTAATTTGTCGGCAAGCTGAAACCGTTATTCAATTGGAGAAAACCTTAAAAACTCGAAAAGGGATTGCGACTGCGGTTTTTCATGAAGGCATGAGTATCGTGGAAAGAGACAGGGCGGCGGCTTATTTTTCTGATGAAGAAAGTACGGTTCCGTTATTGATTTGTTCAGAAATTGGCAGTGAAGGCAGAAACTTTCAGTTTGTTCATCATTTGATTTTATTTGATTTACCTGATAATCCTGATTTGTTACAGCAACGTATTGGGCGACTGGATCGTATTGGACAGAAGCATATTATTCAAATCCATATTCCTTATTTGCTTAATAGTGTTCAGCATGTGTTGTATCGCTGGTATGAAGACGGTTTTAATGCGTTTCAACATAACTGTTCTGCGGCATCACAAGTTGCAGTTCAGTTGGCAGATACGTTATCGGCTAATCTTGAACTGATTGATCAAACAGCACTTGACGATTTTATTGCTAAAACGCAGCAGTTGAATCAGAAAATAGAGCAGGAAATGCATAATGGACGCGATCAATTGCTGGAATTGAATTCATGTCGCCCTGAACAAGCACAGGTATTGATAGATCAGCTCAATAGAATTGAGCAGAACAGTACGTTGTGGGCTTATATGGACGCGATGTTTGATTGTTATGGTGTGGATGTGGAATATCATTCGGCAGATTGCCATATACTGAGACCGAGTGAAAATTTACGGGTTTCTTATTTTCCGATGCTGCCTGATGATGGTGTCACTGTCACTGTTAATAGAGATATTGCATTGGCGCGTGAGGACATGCAATTTATCACTCAGGAACATCCTATGGTGATGTCGGCGATGGATTTGGTACTATCCAGTGAAACAGGCAATGCAGCATTAAGTGTGATTAAGCACCCAGAGCTAAAAGCCGGTCAATTCTTGCTGGAATTGTTGTTTGTGGTTGAGTGCTCAGCACCTGCTTATCTTAAAATTGGTCGGTTTCTGCCTCATACGCCGATTCGTATTCTTATAGACCAGAATAAACAAGATTTGAGCGATACTATTAGTCACCAAAGTATGTTTGAAACAGGTAATAAGTTTGATAAAGATCAGATTGTTAGCTTTATCAGTAGTCAGCGTAATCATATTAATGACATGATTAAAACAGCGGAAGCTGCTGCGAATCAAAACATGCAATCTTTGATTGAGGTGGGGAATGCGGAAATGTTATCAACCTTAACGCACGACATTAAACGTTTGGTTAGGTTGCAAAAAATAAATCCTAGTATTAAAGAGCAAGAAATTGAACAACTGAAAGAGATGGCTATGTTGTCCCACGAGAATATTTTGCAGGCACAATTAAGGTTAGATGCAGTGCGATTTGTTATCAGTAGTTAGTTGTCTGTTTAGTGACTTTGCACAATACTTGCAGGAAACCTGAAAAGTAAGCCTATTCGTAATAAAAGATTTATTCACACGGAGGGCACGGAGAACACAAAGGAGGAGCCTTGTGGAAACTGGTTTTTTGTTCTTTTTCTTTGTGTTCTTTGTGCCTCTGTGTGAATTTTGTTTTTTATATTCGTTGGTAGCTGGGATCTCAATTTCTTGATTCTGTTGTTATAGCTAGTACTTTAGCGTTAATTCAGGCCCTTTTTGAGTCAGCTCTAGATGTTTCATAAAGCTCATGCCCAGTAATATTTCATTACCCGTCATGTTAGGGTTGATTGAGGCGCGAATGTTTTTAAGCTCAATCGCACCGATACTGACGGAGTTGAGTAAGGTGTCATAAACAGTAATAGTGCCATTAGCTGTTCGGCTTTGTGACGGGTAACCCTTTTTTAGCTGTAGTTGTTGTGCAATGGGGGCGGGGATACTAACGAGGGTTGCGCCGGTATCAAGTAAAAAAGTGACAGGTGTCTGGTTTATTTTACCGTTAGCAACATAGTGGCCATAACGATTTTGCTTGAGTCGAATTTCAGCCGTTTCATTGTTCCATGTACTTGAAACGTTCTGATTAGGGTTGTTCTGTTGATCAAGGTAACGGTTAAAGCCAAATGTCAGAATGGCTAATAATAATAGCCAAGCGAGATAGATCATTCCTTGGCCTATTCTTGAGCTACTATCTTGTTTGTTCATTCATTACTGCTTTCTTGCACTAGAACCCAAGGCTTAACAACGACAGCCCAGACAGTTGACTCTTGTTCAAACCATTTTAAAGCTTGTTGATCAGAAACAGGAGCAACTTTTTGCTCTTTTAGCCACTGCTCAACCTCTGTTTTATTATCCATAGAAAACTGGTAGGCAACCTCTACTAAATCAATCTCTGGACTGACTGATATCGCTAAGCCACTGGCAAAAAACCGTTGTAATTCATGCCAGGGTATTTGAGATGTTTCTAGGTTTATTTCTTTTTTGTTCATTGGGTGATGATGTTATTAAAGTGAACTGGTATTCTATAGTAATAATCATAAAAATCACAAAGAGGAGTTACTAATGGCATTGTTTGATGCATACAAGAAAAAATCGACTTTAAAAGCTGCAATTAAGCAAACAACTAAAGCACGTGGAAATGAGGGGGCAAAAGCTGATCAATTGTTTATTAGTGCATATCAAGGTTTTTCAGATATCGTTAAAGGAGATTTGGTTGTAGGTGAGGCCCTGTATAACTGGGGTTTTGCATTATTACACCAAGCAAAAACAAAGGCTGAAGAAGAGAGTGTTAAGCTTTATTTAGATGCTATTTCGAAGTTCAATTTTTGTTTGCTGGTTGTACCTAATCATTTAGGTGCAGCGATTGATGGGGGCGTGGCTTATATGGATTTGGCTCGGATATTGAGCGTGGATGCCAGTGATGAGCTTTATGATTTAGCAAAAGAATTTTTTGATAATGCAGAAAGAATTCAGCGAGGCAGTGCGGCTTATAATTTGGCTTGTATTTGTGGTTTACGTGGACAAGAAGAGGCTTGTTTAGAAGCGCTTGAATTATCAAAGGAATGTGGCAGTTTACCGCGTGCTGATGATATTACTAGTGATATAGACTTGGTGAGGATGAAAAATTCACCGTGGTTTGCTGAGTTTATGGAACGCATGACAGCAGAACCAGAGCCTGAGGTTATCGATGAGTCTGTGCCTGTTTATGATAATGAAGGTAATATTATTAATAACAAGAAGAAGAAAAAGCCTTTAGAGTATGAAGTTGATGGCGTGGTTTATGATGTGGAAGGTAATATTCTTAGAACAATAGAGCCGGAAGACAGTATTGAAACAACAGAAACAACAGAAACAACAGAAACAGTAGAAACAGCAACTGGTTCCTTAGATGAGGTGTTGAAAACAGAGCAAGTAGCTACTGGAGATAATGAGGAAGAGAGTGAGGTTAAAAAGCAAGCTGGGGAGTGACTGCGGGAAGCTTTTTATGATGATGTGTGGTGTTTTGACGTGATGGCGTGACTTAAAATGGCTTGAACTTTTTTAAGACCCATTTTTCGAGTTAACTCAATATTTCGCTCTGGAATTTGTTCAGGATTTGGGTATGATTTTAATGCCTGTTCTAAGCTGGCTTCTCTTATCAGATGCAACATTGGGTAAGGGGAGCGATTGGTGTAGTTTGCGGGATCCATGGTATTTTCGCCCTCAAAGCAATAGAGAGGGTGAAAACTGGCTAATTGGTAAGTACCTTCATAATCTTGCTCGATTAAGAGTGATTCAGCTAGAGAGAGGAAATCAAGATAATCCTCAAACAGATTGAAATTATTAGGATAAATGATGAGAGTCGTTTCAATCTCTGATTGCCTATCTAGGCGCTGACATTCTGCAAAAAAGGCTTCTAGGCATTGCTCTGTGCTAGTAGATTCAACAACGGAATACCGTATACTGCCGCGTTCATGTTCGCGTCTAGCGAAAGGGCAGATGTTATGCTTAATAATAAAGGATGTTAGCCATGTTTCTGTTTGTCTGACGACGAGGTCTTTAGTCATTTGAGCGGAGTGTTTTAATCTTTAGCCTGAATCTGTGAAATTAATAGCTTGTGCCGTAGTGAAGTCACGAATTCAGTTTTAAATGTGAATTAGGTATTGTTTGATCTCTTAATTCGACTTTAAGGTGATGGTAGAGCGGACTTTAGTCCGCCCTGATCGAGTATTAATGGATCACTTCTGGGTTAGGAATGGCTTTTTCCTTCCACGATGCGCTGCTCTCTTCTTTCCTTTGCATGCTCCAATTTAGAAAAAACCCTGAGGATATCTGTTGAGGAAAGGATTCCAACAAGTTTGGTGTCTTGGACAACAGGTAAAGCACCTATTCTATTCTCAGCCATCAGTGATGCGGCATTTGAAACAAGCGTGTCAGGAGTAACAGTGATAACCCCGCGGTGCATGATATTTAGTACTTTTTTGGGGATGACATGTAGTTCAGTCCCTTTTTTGTTACTTTCTATCGCATTTGAGTTGCTTTTGGGGCCTAATGCTTTGTACATGTCTCTATCGGAAACGATACCCACTACTTTGCCTTTTTCTACAACGGGTAAATGTCGTACTTTTTCATAGTGAATTAAAAAAAACACCCTGTCGACCATGTCGTGAGGGTCAACTGTAAATACTTTTGAAGTCATTAATTCTTCTACGCGCATATGCTTGTCCTTATTAGAAATAAAATCTAGTCTATAAAGAATAAGGAAATTAATAGAATTTTACAAGAGCTTATAATGATTAGATGAAGTTTGTTCTTAGATGATTGATTTGTTAATGCAAAGTAGTAATGTCCTTTGATGATGGGGAAATTCTTTTGGAATATCCATGGGCTAGGGTGCAGTGTAGAACACTAAAAGGTCTTTGTATTACACATTCCTGAGCATATTGATAGTAATTGATATAAAATGATCTGCTAATTAAATAGATGATTAGATGGCTTTTTGTTCGTCTACTCGATTTATATTAACAGTTTACTATTTTAGATTTTGGAGTTGGTTTTTTATGCGTATTATCCTTTTAGGTAGTCCCGGTTCTGGTAAAGGTACACAGGCACAGTTTATTACTGAAAAATATGGGATTCCTCAAATCTCGACTGGCGATATGTTACGTGCTGCCGTAAAAGAAGGAACACCATTAGGGCTAGAAGCTAAAAAAGTGATGGATGCTGGTGGTTTGGTTTCTGATGAAATTATTTTAGGATTGATTAAAGAACGTATCACTCAATCTGATTGTGCGAATGGTTTTTTGCTTGATGGCTTTCCTCGTACCATTGTACAAGCTGAAGGCTTGATTTCAATGCAGGTTGAGATAGACTATGTGATTGAAATTGCCGTTGAAGATGCTGAAATTATTAAACGTATGAGTGGACGGCGCGTACATGCAGCTTCTGGTCGTACTTATCATGTCGAATTTAATAGGCCCAAGCAGGAAGGTCTTGATGACGTGACGGGCGAAGCTCTTATTCAGCGAGATGATGATCAAGAAGATATCGTTAAAAAACGATTGGCTGTTTATCATGATCAAACTAAACCATTGGTCGATTTTTATTCTGCTGAGGACGTGTCAGTAAAATTTAGCTCAATCGCAGGTGTTGGTGCGGTGAGTGATATTACAGCAAAAGTATTGGCTGTTTTAGGTTAATTAAATATATAAATTATACCGTTAGATATCATTTGAATTAGGTTGGTCAGTCGCGTAACCTAATGAATTTGTATGGAAACAATTATAAAGAACTTACGGTTTTTAAGTTAGTCGAATGATGGTAATACCATTATTAAGAGGTGTTTGAGTGTCAAAAACATATGATATAGCTGTTGTTGGTGCAACAGGTGCGGTAGGGGAAACCATGTTATCAATTCTGGAAGAGCGTAATTTTCCAGTAGGCAAGGTTTATGCTTTAGCCAGTAGTCGTTCTGTGGGTAAACGTATTTCATTTAATGGAGCAAGCTTAAAGGTAGAAGACCTGGCTGATTTTGATTTTTCAAAAGTACAAATTGGCTTGTTTTCTGCTGGTGGCTCTATTTCCAGAGAGTTTGCACCTAAGGCCGTGGCAGCAGGGTGTATTGTTATTGATAATACTTCTGAGTTTCGGTACGACGAAGATATTCCTCTGGTAGTGCCTGAGGTTAATCCTGAGAAGATTGCTGACTACAAAGCAAAAGGGATTATTGCTAACCCTAATTGCTCAACTATTCAAATGTTAGTGGCTTTAAAGCCAATTTATGATGCGGTAGGAATTGATCGTATTAATGTTTGTACTTACCAAGCCGTTTCGGGAACAGGTAAACAGGGTATAGAGGAGGTGGTTTCACAGACATCTCAATTACTTAATGGAAAGCCGATTACATCAAGCGTTTATCCTAAGCAAATAGCATTTAATGTGCTTCCGCAGATTGATGTGTTTATGGATAATGGCTACACCAAAGAAGAAATGAAAATGGTGTGGGAAACGAAAAAAATATTTGCAGATGACGCTATTAATGTCAATCCAACGGCGGTGCGCGTTCCTGTTTTTTATGGGCATTCAGAAGCAATACATATTGAGACTAAAGAAAAAATTACAGTAGCGACTATTAATCAATTATTAGAAAAAGCACCCGGTGTTACGGTTATGGATGAGCGTGTTGACGGTGGTTATCCTACGGCAGTAACCGAGTCATCAGGTAATGATGATGTGTTTGTCGGGCGTATCAGAGAAGATATCTCTCATGAGAAAGGTATTAATTTATGGGTGGTTGCTGATAATATTCGCAAAGGTGCGGCATTAAATAGCGTGCAAATTGCAGAAGAACTGGTAAAAAATTACATCTAGTCTATTCTTTGGATATATATATTTATAACTTCCGGAAACAGACTGTGGTAACAATTGTAAAGGAGATGCGTGGTGCGCAATTTAACTAAAACTTTAGCGGCGGTATCATTGTTAACGCCTGCTAGTGCTTATTCTCTAGGAATTGGCGATATTAAATTGCACTCAGCTCTTAATCAAAAACTTGATGCTGAAATTGCTTTATTGGTTTCAGCTGAAGAAAACGTCTCAGGCATTAAAGTGAGACTCGCCCCTCCAGAAAAATTTGATGAGGCAGGGGTGCCCTGGAATTATTTTCTTTCAAAAATTAAATTTGAATCTGTTGTAAGTGCCGATGGCTCAACTGTTGTTAAATTAAGTTCAAAAGAAGTATTAAGAGAACCTTTCTTAGACTTTCTGTTGGAAGTCAGTTGGGATAAAGGTAGTCTTTATCGAGAATTTACTGTTTTAGTTGATCCGCCTGTAGCATACACACAGCCAGTTGTGCCTGTTATACAAAAAGCTAAGCAGGTTGAGGTGGAGTCCAAGCCTGAACCTGTTGTTGCAATTTCTGATGTTGTCGATATTACTGTAGCGGATACTTCGTATGGCCCAACAGGTCACACAGACTCTGTCTGGAAAATTGCAGAGCAGAGTAACCACCATCCTGATGTTTCTATAGAACAAATGATGATGGCCATTTATCAGGCCAATCCTAAAGCCTTCTATAAGAAAAATGTTAATGCCTTGATGGCAGGGCAAACGTTAGCTATACCAGAGAAAGAGGTTATTCTAAAACTGTCTCAAAAAGAAGCGTTAGCCGCATTTAAACAACAGGATAATATGTGGGCTGGGCGTGTTGATGCTAAAGCAGATGAACAGCGTGTCATTGCAGAAAAAACTCATATTAATACTCAGCTAGAGCTTAAGGCTCCGGTAGAAGAAGAGATCGCTGCATCAGTGGTTATTGTGTCTGATGATGTGAAGTTTGATGCAGCTGTAGAATCTGGTGAAGATGAGTTGGCAGTTTCTTCTAGTGAAGAAAGTCTGGCGTTGCAAGCTAGAATGGAAAAGCTAGAACAGCAATTGCTGCTGATGCAAAAAATGCTGACTTTGAAAGATGAGCAGATTGCCGCCTTGCAAAATAAAGGACAGTTAACAGATTCAGCTATAGTCGATACTGACGATAAAAAAACAGTTAAGCCTGAAGAAAAAGCTGAGCTTAAGCAAGAGACAGTTACCAGTGAAGTTAAACCGATAGTTGAAGCTAAGAAAAAAACAGCCGAAAAAGTAGTAAAAAAACCAAAGCCCAAAAAAGTTGTTCAACCTGAACCCGAGTTGATAGCTGATTCATATGCATTGACGGTAGGTGGTATTGGTGTCTCTATTTTAGCTATACTTGGCTGGCTTTGGTGGCGTAAGAGAAAAGAGCAAGAAGAAGTTGAAACTGAGAGTATGTTTGCTTATGCAAGTGAAATCAGTTTGCCAGAATCTTCACTAGAAGAACTTTCTCATCCCGTTTTAGCTGATGAGCAGCCAACTCCTGTTACAGATGATTCGACATCTTACGATGTAGGCACTGTCGGTGAAAGTTCTTTCTTGAGTGAGTTTACACCCAGTGATTTTGATGCGTTTGATACAGATCAAAATGAGGTTGATCCTATTTCAGAAGCGGATGTTTATCTGGCTTATGGTCGTTATCAACAAGCTGAAGAATTAATGCGGCAGGCAATCATTGATCAGCCAGATAGAGATGAATGTAAGTTAAAGTTATTAGAAATATTTTACGCTAACGAGAATGCCAGTGCTTTTGAGACATATGCAACGGAACTTGTAAGTGCGGGAAAAGATAGTGATCAAGCATTTTGGGTAAAAGTGACTGATATGGGCGCTGAATTAGCACCTGAGTCATCTTTGTTTGCTGCAAAGGGTGAAAAAGCAAGCTTTGAAAGTGTGCCTCTTGATGATGAGGTGGCTTCAATTGATGATAAAAAAGATTCATTATTAGCTGAAGACACAAGAGATTCACTAACTAATGTAGACTCAGAGGAAGAAAGTAGCTCAGAAATGGATTTTGATTTGTCAGTTTTTGATGAAGATGATGATCTTGGCTCTGGTGATGAGACAGAAGTTAAAGATGATAATGAGCTTGATTTTGATTTAAGTGTATTTGATCTTGATGATTCGACTGCTGAAAAGTCAGAAGAGATAGAAGAGGCAGAACATAAGCTTGAAGACGTTGAGACAGTTGATTTTGATTTAAACACGCTTGCTCTGGATGATTCTGTAGCTGAATCACCGGCTGATAGTGCAAGTAAGCTTGATGAGCTGGAATCTTTTGATTTTGATCTGGATACACCTGCTGAGCTCGAAACAAAGGATCAAGAAACTGAAGAGCCAGTCTTGAGTCCAGACGTGGATACTAGTGACAGTTTAGAAAGTTTTGATTTTGATTTTGATTTAGAGGCACCTGCTGAGGTCGAAGCAAATGATCAAGAAACTGAAGAGCTAGTCTTGAGTCCAGACTTAGATAGTAGTGACAGCTTAGATAGTTTTGATTTTGATAACGCATTCCCCGAAGCCGATAGTACAAGCCCTGATAATAATGAGCCGCTTATTGAAGAGAGCGTCAGTTCAAGTAAGTCCGATGAGCTGGAATCTTTTGATCTGGATATACCAGGCTCTGAATCTGTATTAAATATAGATGCAGGTGTTTCGGATCTGACTGATATGGATGAACTGGAAACCAAAATAGATTTGGCAAAAGCATATATTGGCATGGAAGATTTTGATGCGGCAAAGAATATTGCCGAGGAAGTACTTGAAAAAGGCAATGCTGAACAAAAAGCAGAAGCCCAAGCTATCATAGATCAATTGAAATAGTTGGTAGAAAAATCAAACGAAAAAAGCCCTTAATAGGGCTTTTTTTGTGCCGGATGTATTCTCAAGTTGCTAAAGGGGCTCTGATTGTTCTTTGGCTGGAGCTAAAATGTCATGACTGATCTATAACATGTTTGGTGAGCTTTGATAATTGATTGCTTATGCTGTTTTTTAATGCCAGAAACGTAATAATTTTGTTTTTTAAACGATGAAAGTTAGTCGTTATTTGGGAAGTGTCCTTTTCAGATAGGCTTATTTCCATCGCTTTAGCTAGTGTCTGAATATCTGTGAATCCGCAAAAACTCACTGACCCATGTAGTTTATGCGCTATTTTTTCGGCTAAAGCAAAGTTGTTAGTTTCTAAGGCATGTTCTATTGATTGAGATTGTTGTTCTAGTTCTTTAAATAATTTATTAAATATGGTGGCTGCTAGATCGCTATTTCCTGATGTTTTTTCCATTAGTTTTGCCACATAATTTATTTTGTCCGTTTTATCATCAGCAACGATGCGATCATCGGTTAGCCATAAGCCAAGAATTTCGGACAATGGCTCTAATAAAACAGGTTTAATTAGGCATTCATCAAAACCTGATTCAATCAGGGTTTTTCTTTGGTGGCTTTGTGCATGTGCAGTAATTGCAATAACAGGTGAGTCTTTATTGATTGAATCAGACTGCTTGATTATTTTTATGAGATCTTGGCCGCTAAAGTAGGGCATTTGTAGATCTAAAAAAATGAGATCGTATTTGTTCTTTTGTAAGTAAGAAAGTGCTTCTTTGCCATTGTCAGCCAGGGTGATGTTTTTGCAATAGGTTTCAAGTTGAGATTTTAATAACAATCTGTTTATTTCATTATCATCAGCTATAAAAATAGAAAAAGAATTTTGTTCTGGATGGTTTTCGGGACTAGTGAATTCGGGTGAAGGAAGAGAAGGCTTGGTTTCGTTACATGTATTAATAAGATTATTTAAGTAACTGGAACGACAAGGGAGAGGTAAAATATTTTTGGATGATGCTTTTTTATGAGTGCCAAGGAAAATAATGCGGCCTTCTATTGAAAATAACTGCAGTCGGCTAGTTATACTTTTAATATCATGGGTTTTATTGTTTTCTTCAGCATAGAAAATGACAGTATATTTGTTGCTTTGATGTGAGTTGAGTTGAGATATAGAGCTAACAGCTGTTGAATTGAAGCCAAGATGACTTAACTGTTTGATAAAGGCTTTTCTTCGTGGTTTGAAGTTGTCTATTAGCAGAATAGTGTGTTGTTGTGTTATTGGTGGTTGCTCTGCTGAGGCTAGCGCGACAGGGATATGAAACCAAAAGGTTGAGCCTATGTTGATTTGGGTGCAAACCCCCAGCTTTCCTCCTAGACGCTTAATGATGTTCTTACAAATAGTAAGGCCAAGTCCTGTACCTAGTTCATTGTTAACGGCATATTCACTTGTTTGCAAGAAAGGCTGAAATAAATCATCTATTTGGTCTTTATGAATACCTGCACCGGTGTCTGAAATTGAAATAAACAGGCTGTTGTTTTTAAGTAAATGACAGCGGACAAGGATGTGTCCTTGATGGGTAAATTTACAGGCATTACCGAGTAAATTGGTAATTAATTGTTGTAAGCGAAGAGGGTCGGTAGAAATGAGGTCTGGAATATTATTGTCAATGTCAATAATAACTTGAACCTTGTCTGATGCAGGGATAATAGTCGTTACGCAGTTTTCAATGTTTTCTCTAAGGCTAAAGTTTGAAATGTGGATTTTAAAATTCCCCGTTTCGAGACTGGAGTAATCAAGGATTTCGTTGACAATAGTTAAAAGGCTGGAAGCTGATGACTTAATAAGCTGAGCTTGATCAGATTGTTGTAAAGATAATTTAGATTTTGTCAGTAGTTCGATAAAACCCAGTATGCCATTCATTGGGGTGCGTATTTCATGACTAATGTGCGCAAGAAACTGTGATTTTGTTTTATTTTGATTAATTGCTAATTGAGAACTTTTTTCCAGTGATTGATTTTTTTCTTCTAAGCTAGCCAATGTGGTATTTAATTCCTTAACGGCAAGATCAATTTGCTGCATTAAATTGTTTTGCGTTCCCTGTAGGCGCTCAGCCATAGTGTTAAAGCTTTGGCATAAGAGATTTATTTCTGATGTGTTGCTAGCCTTTGCTCGTGCATCCATTTTCCCATTAGCTAAGTCATTAGCTTTTTTTGTTAGGTTTATGATGGGCTGACTTATTGTTTTACTTAGGCGTAGAGCTAATAAAATGGTGAATATAATGCCTGTAAAAGTCATTAAAAGGCTATTTAAAAGATAAACTTCTTGTTTTTTATGGGTGTTTTGTAGCGATAATGTCACTTTAACCGCGCCAATTATTTTTGCAGGCAGTGGGTGGGGGGATTGATCAAATGACGAGATGTTTGCCTCATCTGATGTTTGTTTTAGGGTATGGATTGTCACTGGGTGTTGGAAGTAAACCAGTTCATGCTCAGGGGGGAGAGTTGCTTGTTCTGATTGTGCTAAAGAATTGCCTAAGCTATCCAAAATATGCACAGAAACAATATCAGGGTCATCCATTAATCCTTTTGTTATTTCATTTAATACCTCTGTATTTGCAGAAAAAACACCATAGATACTGGAGATGGCAAGCTGGTTGGTGGTGACTTGGCCTTTGTTTTTTAAGACGTTTTCAAGGTCGAGATAATGGTGCTGGATAAAGTAATAGGCAAGAGAGGTGGCGAGTAGAAAGGTGGGGATAATTGCGAGTAGTAAAAGGCGAAATTGAATGCCCGTTAGATTCATTTTATAGCCTATATGATGTATAAAGAGGTGTTAGAAATAAAAGAAATGTCTTTTTGTTGACTAATTAAGTAAATGCTAATATTCTTTGTGAGGTAGTGCTATCTTTTAATTTTTACAAAATGCATAAGAATAATAATATCGCATTTTCATTCCAATGTGTGAGGAGAAAGGTTATGGCTCGAATAGTTGTGTTAGGTGCTGGTATCGGTGGCGTTCCTATGGCGTATGAAATGAAAGAAATGGTGGGTAATGAACATGATGTAACTATCATTTCTGATTCACCAACCTTTCATTTTGTTCCTTCTAACCCTTGGGTTCCACCCAAATGGCGCAAACCTGAAGATTTAAAAGTTGAATTAGCACCGGTAATGAAAAAGAAAGGGATTGAGTTTATTCATAAGGCGGCAGCAAAAGTTGATCCAGAGAACAATCAAATACAAATGGATGATGGGTCAACAGTTGCCTATGATTATCTGGTCATTGCAACAGGGCCTCGTTTGGCATTTGATGAAGTGCCGGGGCTAGGGCCTGAAGGATATACCTCGTCAGTGTGTCATGTCGATCATGCGGCGTTAGCATCTAAGGACTGGGATGCGTTTATGGAAAATCCTGGTCCTATTGTTATCGGAGCCGTTCAAGGTGCTTCTTGTTTTGGACCTGCTTATGAATATTTGATGATTTTGGAAACAGAATTACGAAAAAGAAAAATTCGTGATCAGGTTCCTATGACGTTTGTCACTTCAGAGCCTTATATTGGACATTTAGGCTTGGGTGGCGTTGGTGATACTAAAGGGCTACTAGAAAGTGCTTTGCGTGATAAAACCATTAAGTGGATCACGAATGCCAAAGTCGATAAAATTGAACAAGGCATGATGTATGTGACAGAAGTCGATGAAAAGGGTAAGGACAAGGAAAAGTATGAACTGCCATTTAAACATTCAATGATGCTTCCTGCATTTACCGGGGTTGATGCGATTAGGAATGTGGAGGTTGATGGATTAATTAATCCGAGAGGTTTTGTTATTGTTGATAAACATCAGCGTAACCCGACCTTTAAAAACATTTACTCAGTGGGCGTTTGTATTGCATTACCTCCCGTTGAAAAAACACCGTTACCCGTCGGGACACCAAAAACAGGTTATATGATTGAGTCGATGGTGACGGCAACCGCACATAATATTAGAGATGAGCTCGCAGGCAAAGAACCTTCTGATGTGCCTAGTTTAAGTGCGTTGTGCCTAGCTGATTTAGGCGATAC
>WTAG01000273.1 GCA_013139755.1 Methylomarinum sp.
GTCTTGTATATTTGAAAAATGGTGGATAATAGAGGCTGTTATTTTGTCTGTCATTTAAAATCAAAATGATAGAACTAATACCTTATCTAAAATATATTTTCAAGAACTTTTAAGCCCGATTGCCCTGAACCATTGCCCTTAATATGTTGAAAATGAAAAGGGATAGGTGGTATAGTTGCAGTGACAGAACTACCACAAATTATTATTGAGCAATGTAAAGAATAATGAAAGATAAAAATGTACTTTCAATCGAGCCCGCTACCAGTGGCGAATTAAGATGTTGAATTATAAAGATTAAGGCTATATTTTTCTGAATTTCGTGAAAGCAAGATCACTTTAAAAACAACAACTTGAGCAGCTGTTTATTAGTTTTATGATGTGTTTTTAGGCAAATGATCATCACAAGCTATTGCTTTTCTGCTTTAGTGTCATTTTTAATCAAGCATTAAATTTATAACCGATTGATTTATTAAGGTTTTAAATAACTGGTAGCAGCATTAGAGTCCGACCCTATTGATTTAAAAAGAGAGCCCGCCTACAGGGACTTTAGAGCAGGTGACGTAAGGCATTCGCGAGCAGATATAAGCAAGTCTAAAAAACAGCTTAGTTCTCAGCCAAGCTATAGAATTAATGAAGTAATTGGCAAGACTATGGTTTGGCATGTTGGCTTAATCGAAAAATAACTTTACGCGACTGCGAGTAAAGTAATCATGAAGGGGGGTGAGCAGTGAGAATTTTAATATTAGGTATTACAGGAATGCTTGGTAGCGCGATTTATAGAGAATTATGTAAAGAAAAAAAGCACGATGTATGGGGTACATTACGTAGTGAACGTGGTCTACGTTATTTTTCTACAGAACACCATGATAAGTTACTCTGCAATATCGACGTGTTAGACCACGATAATTTGATTAATGTTTTTGAAACCGTTCGGCCTGAGGTTGTTATTAACTGCGTGGGATTGATTAAGCAACTTGCAGACTCGAAAAGTCCACTTACGGCTTTGCCAATTAATGCCATGTTGCCACATAGGTTGGCAAACATTTCATCTTTGATGGGTGCAAGATTAATTCATATTAGTACAGATTGTGTTTTTAGCGGTACTAAAGGGATGTATGTAGAAAGCGATACCTCTGATGCTGAAGATCTGTATGGAAAATCTAAGTATATTGGTGAAGTAATAGATCGGTCACATGCGATTACATTGCGGACTTCCATTATAGGGCATGAGTTAAATAGCCAGGCATCTCTTGTTGACTGGTTTTTATCCCAAGGTAGAGTGGTTGAAGGATATAAAAAAGCAATTTTCTCAGGGTTGCCTACGGTTGAATTGGCGAGTGTGATTAATAATCATATTCTCCCAGCACCTAATTTATCTGGCCTTTATCACGTGTCAGTAGAAGCTATAGATAAATATTCTTTGCTTAAGCTTATTGCGGATATTTATCAAAAAAACATAGAGATTACTCGTGATGAACAGGTGTGTATAAATCGTTCGCTGGATTCCACAAAGTTTCAGCGGGATACAGGATATAAAGTTCCGGAATGGGGTTATTTAATTAATAAAATGTATGAATCGCAAAAGGGTGGTTAACAAAGGATGTTTGATAATAAAGTATTGATGATTACAGGAGGAACAGGGTCCTTTGGGCATACTGTTTTGAAGCGGTTTTTAGCGAGTGATGTAAAAGAAATACGTGTTTTTAGTCGAGATGAAAAAAAACAGGAAGACCTACGAATAGAGCTCGCTAACGATAAAGTTAAATTTTATATTGGTGATGTTCGCGATTACAACAGTGTTTCCCAAGCAATGGTGGGGGTGGATTATATTTTTCATGCTGCGGCTCTTAAGTAAGTGCCATCATGTGAATTCTATCCGATGGAAGCAGTTAAAACGAATGTTATAGGAACCGAAAATGTTTTAAATGCTGCCATTGAAAATAATGTAAAACGAGTCGTTGTTTTAAGTACAGATAAAGCGGTATACCCCATTAATGCTATGGGTATTTCCAAGGCGATGGCAGAGAAGATAGTCGTAGCTAAATCAAGGGCTATTCCTGAAACGGGCCCTGTAGTTTGTTGTACACGTTATGGGAATGTAATGGCATCTCGTGGTTCAGTAATTCCATTGTTTATTAACCAAATGAAGGCAGACGAACCCGTTACAGTGACAGACCCTAATATGACACGATTTTTGATGTCTTTAGATGATTCGGTCGACTTAGTTCTGTATGCTTTTGAGCATGCTCAACAGGGTGATTTGTTTGTTCAGAAGGCTCCAGCATCAACTGTTGCAGATCTTGCTCAGGCTATGAAAGAAATGTTTGAAAGTGACGGCCCAATCAAGATAATTGGTACGCGCCATGGGGAGAAGCTGTATGAGTCACTTATTTCACGAGAGGAAATGGCTAAAGCAGAAGATATGGGTGAATATTACCGTATTCCGGCAGATAATCGAGATTTGAATTACAAAAAGTATTTTGTTGAAGGGGAAACACATATATCTGAGGTAGATGATTACACCTCACATAATACTGAACGTTTAAGTGTCGAAGACGTTAAGTCATTATTGCTGAAGCTGGAATATATTCAGGGAGAGCTTGATGCTTAAAGTGATGACATTAGTTGGAACACGCCCAGAACTTATAAAGATGTGCCGAGTAATAGCTGAACTAGATAAACAGTTTGAGCATATTCTGGTGCATTCAGGGCAAAACTATGACTATGAATTAAACCAAGTATTTTTTGATGATTTGGGTATTAGAAAACCTGATCATTTTTTGGAAGTCGCAGGTGAGACAGCCGCAAAGACGATAGCGCAGGTAATTGAAAAAGCGGATGATGTTTTTGCGGAAGAACAACCTGATGCCCTGCTTTTATATGGAGATACTAATACTTGTTTAGCAGTAATGGCGGCTAAACGTCGTAAGATTCCCGTGTTCCACATGGAGGCGGGAAACCGTTGTTTTGATCAGAGGGTACCTGAAGAATTAAACCGTAAAGTACTAGATCACCTAAGTGATATTAACTTAGTGTTAACTGAGCATGCAAGACGCTATTTGATTGCGGAAGGGATTTCTCCTGAAACAATTATTAAAACGGGTTCGCACATGCAAGAAGTGCTTGAGCATTACATGCCAAAAATTGAAGCCTCATCTGTTTTACAAGCCGAAGGTTTGCAAGAAGGCCGGTTTTTTATTGTAAGCATCCATCGTGAAGAAAATGTAGATGCTGAGGACAACCTTCGAGAGTTGATGAAGGCACTGAATATATTGGCTGAGGAATATGCTTTTCCAGTTATTGTTTCAACACACCCTCGGACTAAAAAACGGCTTGAGGCCTTAGAGGGTAAGCTCGATAAAACAAATTCTTTGGTTCGGTTTGTAAAACCATTTGGTTTTCTTGACTACATTAAATTACAAATGTCAGCGTATTGCATTTTGTCTGATAGCGGTACGATAACCGAAGAAGCATCGTTGTTGAATCTTCCTGCAATCACACTCCGTAATGCACACGAGCGACCTGAAGGGATGGATGAAGGAACGTTGATTATGAGTGGTTTGAAGTCGGAGCGCGTGCTTGAATCAGTAAAAATTGTGACGAGCCAATACGATAAGGCTAAACGGATTAGTGAGGTTGTTAAAGATTATGAGGGTGGCCAGGTTTCAAAACAGTTGGCAAGAATAGTGATGAGCTATACAGATTATATTAATCGGACAGTCTGGTCTAAGACCTTGTAATTCGGATGGGACACTTATCTTTCAAGTTATAGTTGAGAAATGGATAAAAAAAACTTAGAAATTCAATCGCTGAGAGGGTACGCAATTATCTTAACTGTAGTTGCACATTTTGGGACTTTATTACCACAACTTAACCCGTATCTTAGTTATTTTTGGTTAGGTGGGGGCGTGGATTTATTCTTTTGTATTTCGGGCTTTGTAATAGCATCTATTTTACTTGTAAAAAGTAAAGATGATTTTTTTGAACTCTCAATCCCATTTTTTATTAAAAGGATTTATCGTTTGTGGCCAGCAGCTTTTTTTTGGTCTTTTGTTGTTTTGTTTTTTTCTTTGGTTTTCAATAATTCTGGTGCTTTTTCAACGTTTGAGAATAATTTCATTGTAGCAATTTCTGGTTGGTTTCAAGTTGTTAATTTCAAAATTGTATCGTGTGCTTACTATAGTTTTACGGAGTGCTCAGGTGGTTCGCCTTTACGATTATATTGGAGTTTATCGTTAGAAGAGCAATTTTATTTTATTTTTCCAGCATTGCTTTATTTTCTTGGCAATAAAAAAGTAGCTGTTTTAGCTTTAGTTTTTTTTGTTGGTCAGTTTTTTTTATATCGACCATGGCCGTCACCCCTTTGGTTTTTTAGAACAGATGCTATATGTTTGGGTATTTTAATTGCGTGGTTCCAATTGCAAGGTTATTCAAAATTTGTTTGCCCAGTAATTTTAGAAAAAAAGGTGTGGAGATCTGTGTGCTCATTTTCACTTTTAGCTTCACTATTTATGGTGGCGAAATCGGAGGTTGTTTGGTTTTACAATGGACTTGTAGTGCTAGTAGCCGGAGGTTTGGTTTTTATAGCCTCATTTGGTAAGGGGTACTTTCTTAACGATGGTTTGATGCGGCGGGCCTTAGTTTTTATAGGCGATAGGTCATATTCTATATACTTAACGCATATGGTTAGTTTTGTTTTTGTTAAAGAGTTGTTTTATAGATTTGAGCTCCATTCTAGAGAAGGGTATTGGGCTATATGTTTAGCTGTAACTTCATTGGTATGTATTTTAATTTTCAGTGAGTTTTCATACCGCATAATTGAGCAACCATTAAGGCGAAAAGGAAGGCTGATAGCAAATGAAAAGAAAGTAGAAATTCAAGCCTATAACAATGTAAAAAGTGATAGTTGATTTGAAAAATCAATTTATCTAAATTTAGTTATATATATAGTCGGGTAGCAAATGAAAAGAAAGGTGATACTTTATGTTGGAGGCTTTGAGTTGCCTGACAA
Source organism: Methylomarinum sp. (assembly GCA_013139755.1). Next base: position 5,012 of record WTAG01000273.1, read on the forward strand.
AAATGCAGCTGCTCAGCGATGTGTCTCGAATGCAAAAATATTCAGAGACCTTGGGTATGAAGTGGTCTTGTTAGGTGTAGATAAAGACTCTAAATCATCATTAAAAAAGTCTGATTTTTTTGGCTTTTCTTGCTGGGATGTGCCGTATCCTAGAAGCGTAAATAGTTGGTTGAAGCATATAACTTCATTAAATCAGGTCGATTATTTACTTGAGCATGAGTATAAGAATAAAGTGTTTGCTGTTATTTGTTATAACCACCCTGCAATTTCTCAATACCGTATTAAGAATATTGCTAAAAGAAACGGTGCTCTAGCCATAGCGGATGTTACGGAATGGTATGCAGTAAGTGGTAATAGTTTTTTTCACAAGGCTGTGAAGTGGCTAGATGTCATATTAAGAATGCGTGTTGTAAATTTCTTTATGGATGGGATTGTTACAACTAGTGACTATTTAACAAAGTTTTATAATAAAAAAAACATTCTTGTTGAATTACCTACTTTGTACGATAAAAGTCAAGTGGGGCAGCTTATTGGGGTAAATAGATCTCAAAAAAATAGTTGTTATAAGTTAGTGTATGCGGGGACACCTTTTGACGTATCGCAAGCAGTTAGTGATAAGTCAAGTGTTAAAGAAAGGCTTGACCTTGTCTTGAAAACATTATTTGAAGTAAGTAAGAGCGGTGTTGATTATGAATTGAGTATTTTTGGTTTGACTAAAGCAGATTACCTAAAAGTTTACCCTGAAGATGCCCAAGAGATGGAACAAGTAGAAAAAAAAATATTATTTAAAGGACGATGCTCACATCAAGAGGTTTTGGAAGAAATTATCTCTAGTGACTTTACAATATTTCTGAGAGATATTACTCGTGTAACACAAGCGGGTTTTCCCAGTAAGTTCGCTGAGTCTATAACTTATGGAACACCAGTCATAACGAATTTAATTAGTAATATTGAGCCCTATATTGAAGAAGGAAAAAATTGTTATTTGGTTGATATTGACGATGAAGGGAAACGGGTTAGAAAGTTAAAAGAAATTTTATCTCTCCCTCAGGTAGAAGTAGCATTTTCTAAGAAATATTGCTTAGAGACAGATGTATTCGATTATGTTGCTCATACGGAAAAAGTAGGGGATTTCTTTCAGAAAGTAGAGGCTAAGAATGAATTTTAAGCGCTTACTTAAGTTGTTTAGTGCACCAGTAAATATGTTGTATGCTCATTTGTATCCAGTATCCTATGCCAAGAAAATTGGTGTGGAAATGAAGGGTGAGGTGATGATTTATGGAAGCTCTTATAAGATGTTTAGTGCAGAACCCTATTTAGTGACATTGGGTGATAATGTATTTATTAGTGTTGATGCAAGGTTCATTTGTCATGATGGTTCAACACTGCCTTTTCGTAAAGAGATACCAGACTTAGAATTGGCAGATGAGATCATTGTTGGTGATAATGTTTTTATAGGCATGGGGGCTTTTATTCTAGCAGGTATAACTATTGGCTCTAACTGTGTTGTTGGTGCTGGCTCAGTGGTGACTAAGGACATCCCAGACAATTCGATTTATGCTGGAGTGCCTGCAAAATTCTTAAAAAAAACTGACGAATTTTTAAGCGAAGCAAAAAGAAAGTCACTAAAAATAGGGGATTTAAGTGGAGAAGAAAAGGTTGTCGCGTACAAGAAAATTTTCGGTAAAAAATAGACTGTGTTAACTAGGAGGTACATGCCCTTAATCGCATATTTAGCCTTTGTTTTATTTACCTTTCTATTTCTTTATGTGAGCCCCGTTAAATATGTTGATATGAATATATATGGCGTCACGTTGTATGTGTCGATAGTTACAACTGTATTTTCACTGGGTTACTTTTTAGGTTCAAGCGGCAGGTTGTATTCGCCGTGGGAGTGCGAGCAAAACTTCTCCATGTTAATTGCTCAAAGAAAAACCCAATTCATAATAAACGTCTTAATTATTATAAGTTTGTTCGGCGTTTCCTTTGAGTTGCTTATGTTTTTTAAATCAGGTGGTGCTTTTAGGTTTGATTCGTTAGGTGCTAATTACATTAATTTGTACTCTGGTTATGTGAGAGGTGAAAGTACGGTTAATGTAAGTTATTTAGCAAAAATATTTTTTAGCACCGTATCTGGCTTGAGTTTATTCTTTGCCTCTTTTTATTTTTCTGGGTTGACTCGGCGACAAAAAACTATTTATATATTCGTTATTGTGACTTCTTTACTAATAAGCGTAGTTGGTAGTGGAAAGCAAAAGTATCTAGGTGACTTAATGGTAGCATTTCTCATTTATTTTGCATTTTTGAAGGCCAGAAGGAGAATAAAATCTAGTCTTTCTAGGGTTCTTCTTTTTAGCGTGGCCGGAGTACTTACAGTGTTTGTTTTTATGGGAATATTAGGGCAAAGGTATGAGGCGGCTGGAATCAGTGTGGCTAATATAAATGAGTTGGCTCATCCGTTGATGTACTGGGATACTGAGTCAATATTTTTTGATTTATTTGGAGATGAATCCGGCTTCTCATTAGCTGTTTTTCTTGGTTATTTTACTAATGGGCTTTATGGGTTGTCTCTTGGTTTGAACTTGCCTTTTGAGTGGACCTACTTCGTTGGCAACTCATACTCTTTAACTAGAATTGTTGAAATTATTTTGGATGAGCCACGAGTGATTGCCGATTTGACCTACCCAGCAAGAGTGGGTGAGGTTTATGGCTGGAGTGCTTCTAAGTGGCATAGCTTATATGCGTGGATGGCCTCTGATGTAACTTTTTATGGTGTAGTTGTTATTGCGGGGTTTTTCGGTTTTTTGTATGGAAGGCTATGGATAATGTCTATTAATAGTACGCGATTAGCATCAGGACCTTTGTTCGCTATGCTTACACTTGGTTTGACTTTTAGTTTGGCAAACAATCAATTGATGCATGGCTTATCAAGTATTTTAGGGTTAATGTTTTTAGCTTTATTAATGCTTACAATAAAGCCAGTTAAAGAGAAGTTGAGAGGATGATGACTGGAAAACATAGGCCTGTTCTTCTTGCTCTTTCCTTAATTGTTCTTGGAAAAATGACGGGGTTTGGTAAAGACTTATTGTTGTCATTTTATCATGGCGCATCACGTGTTACTGATGCCTACTTTATAGCAAACTCGGTAGCATCACTTAGCTATGCTGCGATGTATATGGCTATTCCTGTTGTAGTTGTCCCATACTTTTCTAGGTTAATGAATAGCACTGAAAAAGAGAATAGAAATGTTAGAGTGCTTCCTATATTACAATTCTTTTGTCTTATTTCTTTTGTGCTGTCAATTATTGTCTTTATGAATGCTGAAAATGGGGTCAATTTTTTGTTCCCAGATTTAGATGCTGAAACTGACAATTACGCCCACGATTTTATAAAAATCATTTCGCTCACATTTGTTTTTTCTACGGTAGTTGCCGTCCTAAATGCTGTGCAGGTGTTAGACGGAAAAAGAATGGCCTCACTCTTTGTACCATTAGTAAATAATTGCGCTTTCATTGTTTCGATTCTAATCTTCCCTAGTGATGAATTCTTTAAATATGTTATATGGGCTGGGTTCTTTTCGTGGGGGGCTTTGGTGGTAGTAAATTTACATTTCACTAGAAAAATCGTTTCATTTATTTATGTATCAAGCTCTCCTTTATTTAAAGATAAGAAACTAATGGTCCTTTTTTTGTCGGCATTAATGGTTTTTTATGTTGAACAGTTGAACAGCTACATATCTGTATTATTCGCTTCAGGTTTAGGTTCGTCTGCTGTGTCCTATTTAAGTTATGCGAATAAGTTGAATCTACTAATGGTGTCTGTATTTATAGTTTTCTTGAATGTTTACGCCTTCCCAAAACTTTCAGTTAAGCGCTTTGAAAGACAGGAAGAAATGAATGGTTTTTTAGTTAAAATTATAAAGTTGATTGCTATTTCTTGTTTTCCAATGGTATTAATCTTATATAGTTCTGCAGAACCAGTTATAGCAATAGTATTTGAACGAGGTAGTTTTACACAGTCTGATGTGATTGTAGTTGCATCAGTTTTTCAGATGTTGATTTTATCGTTGCCATTATTATTAATTAGAGATTTATTAAATAGGGTGATTTTTGCATATGAAAGTTCGTCTCTATCTTTAATAGCATTGTTAGTCTCTGTTGCTCTTCATGTGATATTGGTGAAGTACTATATGATTGTTTATGGATTACCAGGTATTGCTATTGGCGTTGCTGTGTCTGCATTTATTAATAGCTTTATATTAGCTGCTTTTTTAAAGTTATTTTTTAATGTTAGCTTGGTTGTAGATAGCTTGAAAACTATAGTTATTTGCCTCGCTTCCCTAATTATTTCGTATTTGCTTTCTTTTGTATTTTCTAGTTATGTTGGATTGGAATGGTGGGGGGAAAGCTTATTAATGTTAGTGGGGTATTTTTATTGTTTATATCTGATTAGAGAAGAGCAATCTTACAATATAATTAAATGGTTAGCTTTTAGGTGATGCGAAGTAACTGCTCAAATTTCAATTCATGATTAAAATTATAGTAATTGGGGCTTTACCCAACTCTTTAGTAAACTTCCGTGGAGAATTGATTGACTCATTGGTCTCTAATGGTCATCAAGTTATTGCTATGGCGAGTGATGCTTCAATTGAAGAGATTAATCAGATAATGAGCTTAGGTGTCCAGTACATAGATTATTCTGTTGATCGTAACAGCCTGAACCCATTTGTTGATCTAAGGACCTTGTTGAATTTTATTACAGTGTTTAAAACAGAAAAGCCCGATGTGGTTTTAGCGTATACAATAAAACCAGTTATATGGGGAGGTGTTGCTGCAAGGTTTTTTCCTCAAATTAAGTTTTATGGCTTAATCACTGGTTTAGGGTTCGCATTCCAGTCAGGCAGCGCTAAACGTACGTTGTTAACATCTATAGTGACTAAATTGTATCGATTTGCTTTAACGAAGTCTCCCAAAGTTATTTTTCAGAATCCAGATAATTTACAGGTTTTTTGCGATAAAAAAATAATAAAGAACAAACAAGCTACGAGAGTTAATGGTTCAGGTGTTGATTTAAGTCATTTTATAAGAAACACGCCCACGGCAAAGGCATTTACTTTTTTAACAATTGCTCGGCTATTGGGTGAAAAGGGGTTACGGGAATATGCGGCGGCTGCAACAATAGTTAAACAACAGTATCCCAATGTTGTTTTTCAGTTGGTTGGCCCTGCGGATTCATCGCCAGATGGGATTCCTATTGATGAAGTTAATAAATGGCATATTGATGGCTGCGTTGAGTATTTAGGTGCTACGGCGGATGTTCGACCCTACCTTGCCCATTGTAATGTTTTTGTATTAGCGTCTTACCACGAAGGGATGCCCAGAACGGTGCTTGAAGCAATGGCGACAGGCCGCCCCATATTGACGACTAATGTTCCCGGTTGTAGGGAAACAGTGGTTGATGGTGAAAATGGTTTTTTGGTAGAAAAGCAAAATATTGAACAATTGGTAGAAAAAATATGTTGGTTTATAGAGAATCAAGACGAATGGCAGGTAATGGCGGATAAAAGTAGGGAATTTGCTATAAAACACTTTGATGTACATAAAGTAAATGAGAAAATAATAGACATTATGGAGTTAAAAGAACAAAAGGAAGAGGTAAATGTTTAAGCGTTGTATTGATGTATTCATTTCTGCAATTGCTTTAATTTTACTATCACCAATAATCTTTGTAGTAGGTTATAAAGTAGCTAAAAACTTAGGTATGCCTGTTCTATTCAGGCAGAAACGGCCAGGGTTGAAAGCTGAACTTTTTGAAATGCTAAAATTTCGATCAATGCGTGATGCGGTAGATGAGGCGGAAAATGTGCTGCCAGATTCTGAGCGTTTAACGTCTTTTGGTAAAAAACTACGTAGTTCAAGTTTGGATGAGTTGCCTGGACTATGGAATGTTTTGAAGGGTGAAATGAGTTTAGTTGGCCCCCGTCCATTATTAGTAGAATATTTACCTTTATATAGTGTCGAGCAAGCAAAGCGCCATAATGTTCGGCCAGGGATTACTGGTTGGGCACAAGTTAATGGCCGAAATGCTATCAGTTGGGAAGAAAAGTTTAACTTTGATGTATGGTATGTAGATAACCAATCGTTTTGGTTAGATATTAAAATACTATGCTTAACTGTAAAAAAAGTACTAGTTCGTGACGGTATTTCTGCTAATGGAGAAGTCACTATGTCAAAATTTACGGGCACTCAAAAATGAAACGATTGGCCATTATAGGAGCAAGTGGGCATGGTAAAGTAGTTGCAGAAATAGCCGAGTTATCTGGTTGGTCAGAAATTATTTTTTTTGATGATGCTTTTCCTGAAGTTGCTTCTATTGGCATTTGGCCGGTCCTAGGAAATACGACTACTTTATTGAATGATGTAAATAAATTTGATGGATGTATTGTTGCAATTGGTAATAATGCAATTCGTTTGGAAAAGACTCTAGCAATTCAATATAACAGGGGGCCTATAGTTTCTTTGTCACACCCTTCAAGCGTTATTAGCAAGTATGCTGAAATTGGTATTGGTTCTGTTATTATGGCAGGCGTAGTGATAAACCCATTTGTGAAGCTTGGTATGGCTTGCATAGTGAATACTGCAGCTACGATTGATCACGATTGTGAGCTAAGTGATGGTGTTCATATTAGTCCAGGTGCTAATTTAGCTGGTGCGGTTAAAGTGGGGGGGAAAAGCTGGGTAGGCATAGGAGCATGTGTCAAACAGTGTGTATCAATAGGTGATAATGTCATTGTAGGAGCGGGGGCTGCTGTTATTTCTGATACGTTAAATAGTGTTTTAGTTACTGGTATACCAGCAAAACAAAATAAAAATCCGGATAAATAAATGTTAAATTCACAGTTTTCCCCTTGGCCTTCTTTTACCGAAGAAGAAGCAAATGCTGTTCGAGATGTATTGTTGTCAAATCGTGTAAACTATTGGACAGGTACTGAGTGCCGGGAGTTTGAAAAGGAATTTTCAAACTGGTGTGGTTCTGAGTATGCAGTCGCTTTGGCAAATGGCTCTTTAGCGTTGGATGTTGCATTTAAGGCATTAGGTCTGACAGCAGGAGATGAAGTTATTGTTACTTCACGTACTTTTTTGGCTTCTGTATCTTCGATAATTAACACCGGGGCTACTCCTGTATTTGCTGATATATCAAGAGATACTCAAAATATTACTCCCAATACTGTTAGAGCCAAGATCACCTCTAAAACTAAAATGATACTCTGTGTGCATTTGGCAGGTTGGCCGTGTGAGATGGATAGTATGATGGCTTTAGCTGATGAATTTGGGCTTTATATTGTTGAAGATTGTGCTCAGGCACATGGAGCAAAATATAAAGGCAAGCCTGTTGGGTCAATAGGCCATATTGGTACGTGGAGTTTTTGCCAAGATAAGATTATGACTACCGGGGGGGAAGGTGGGATGGTCACAACTAATGACCGAAACCTCTGGTCTAAGATGTGGTCGTATAAAGATCATGGTAAATCTTGGGACTCAGTGTATGAGCGTAAATACCCTTCAGGGTTTAGATGGGTACATGATTCATTTGGTACTAATTGTCGAATGATTGAAATGCAAGCTGTAATCGGACGAATTCAGCTCAAACGCATGAACGACTGGACAGTTAAACGAATTTCAAATTTAAATAAAATATGGAACACTGCGAGGAAACTATCGGGATTACGAGTTTCTTTAGTTCCAGATAATATAGAACATGCAGCATATAAATGTTATGTCTTTGTTGAGCCGGATAAATTAAAAGATGGCTGGAACCGTGACCGTGTAATGGCAGAAATAAATAGTCTGGGCGTGCCTTGTTTTTCTGGATCATGTTCTGAGGTTTACCTTGAAAAAGCATTTAATGATACTGGGTTTAGACCAAAACAAAGACTATCTACAGCAAAAGAACTGGGTGAAACTAGCCTAATGTTTTTGGTTCATCCATCGTTAACGGAACAGGAAATCACTTTGACATGCGAGGCTATAACAACAGTTGTAAAAAAAGCCCAGCTTTAGATAAAATTTAGTCCATTAATATGGATACTATTTTAAGGACGCTAAAGTCCTAAATCAAAGAGACGGTATTGTCTAGCATCTATATAAGGTAACAAAAGAAGTTCGGTCATTACAGAAAAATAGCAGGCAACTATTTTTCTGTAATGACCATGAATAACTGTAGTTGCTTTATCTTGGCCTAATGACTTTGAAAATCTTTATTTTTTCTTCCGTCAATAAGACTGGAATAGCCCACCATATAATAAAAAACCATTTTGTAATTAGGTTTTATTAAATAAGATTAGCTCAAATTCAAAAAGGCAGTAATGATTACATTGCAAAATCTACTGCGCATAATCAGCATTTCTTAGCTGCATTGGATTATCTTGTCAGTTTTATTATTCACAGCCCCCCCCCGATAAAACTACAAATGACGTGTTTTTAATTTCAGATGGTGAGGGTGTTTCAAGCACTGGGCTATTCTAAAAGAGGTAAAGATGATCAGGCATTCGTTTGTTTGACTTTCCTTGCAGGTTGATAGCTCAAAACACATGGTTTATTAGACTATAAACCTAATTATTATGATGGATAAGCAGTTAAAGAAAATGGCAGAAGCGGATTAATAATGAATTCTTTAAAAGTAGATGTTAGATGGAAGTAACTTCTTTTTAACTTTAATAAAGCGTTCACTCAGCTAGAGAAAGCTGTTTCACTTAGCCAGCAAAGAAAGTTGTCTCAATTAGAAAAGCAAGGCGTTATTCAGGCATTTGAATTTACCCATGAATTGGCATGGAATGTTCTTAAGGATTACCTCGAAGATCAGGGGGAGCAAAATATAAGGGGCTCTAAAGATGCTACCCGAGCCGCTTTTAAGGTATCTTTAATTACTGAATGTGAGATGTGGATGTCTATGATTCAAAGTAGAAATATTTCTTCACATACTTACGATGAAGAGACAGCTGAATCATTATTTATAGCTATTATTAATGATTATTATCCTCTTTTTATAAGGCTTAAAGTTGAGATGGACTCTTTGCTATGACTACAGATAGTATTCAACTATTATTTGGATTAAAAACATCTACATTAAACAAACTTTGCAGTGTATTTCAGAGGCATAATGCTATTGAGTCAGTGCTTATCTATGGCTCGCGTGCAAAAGGTAATTATAGAGGTAGGATCAGATATTGATTTAACGATTAAGGGGCATTTGCTTCCATTTTTTGAATTTCTGCAGATTGAAGATCAGGTTGATGGTTTGTATTTGCCTTATATGGTTGACTTATCTCAATATGAGAAATTAACAAATAATGATTTAATTGCACATATTGATCGTGTTGGGGTGAATATTTATACCCATGATACTTCAAACTTTAGATTTCAGTACAAAAACAGAACCTCAGGACAAGCATAATATGCAACTAAAGTAAGCCCCATCAAACAGTAAAACTCAGTATAAACTTGCTAGCTGTTTACAACAATTACAGTACGGAAGCCTTTGCACATGTCGAACTTTTCGCTATGCCTACGTTAAAAATAGTCTCAGAACTATTAATTCTGATTTAGATAATAAATTAAATGAAACGATTTTTTGATATCTTATTAATACTCCTTATTAGCGCAGTAATGACCATTCCTTTTGTTGTTGTGGCTATGTTAGTAAAATTCACCTCCAAAGGTTCTATCTTATATTGGTCTGATCGCGTAGGTAAAAATAATATTATTTTCCGTATGCCCAAGTTTCGTAGTATGAAAGTCGATACACCTGCCATTGCAACGCATTTATTAACAGATCCCAAAAATGTATTAACCCCTGTAGGTGATTTTTTACGCAAATCAAGTCTCGATGAATTACCACAGCTTTGGAGTATATTAAAAGGGGATATGAGCTTTGTTGGCCCTCGTCCAGCTTTATTTAATCAAGATGATTTGATTACTTTACGTGCCGAAAAAGGCATTGAAAAATTATTACCAGGCCTAACAGGCTGGGCGCAGGTTAATGGCCGAAATGAATTGCCTATTCCTCAGAAGGTTAAATTAGATCTGGAATATCTGGATAAACAGTCCTTTAGTTTTGATCTTTATATTTTATGGCTTACTTTTATTAAAGTAATAAACCGTGATGGCGTTTCTTATTAAAGTAGTTGTCAGCTTATTCGGTGATTCAAAATATAATTCCTGTGCTACAATTTGCAACAAAAGATAAATAAAACGAAAGTCAATGATATGTTAATCGAAATGATTACTCCTAAAGTCAAAGAGATTGAAGGGACGTTTGGAAATGGTAAGGGCTTAACTCAGGATGATATTAATACCCTTTTGCTTAAGTCACAATATAACCATATCAATCATTTAGATGATAAATTAAATGAGGTAACTGCTGATGTTGCAAGTTTAAAAGGTGAGTTTGAGCTATTAAAAGTGAGTATTGAATATTCAATCCAAAAAGCGCTCAACAGAAATATGTTAATGTTATTTGCAATGATGGTTTTTTTTCTAACATTATCAAAAAATATTGATAAGTTTGGCTAATATCAACAGCCCCCTATTACACTCTAATTTCAGTTATATTCCATTAACATCTGGAATATTAAATCTTTATTGGTGGATGAGTTGCTCCCCTAACTAGCATAGGTATCTACACAAGCATTTAGGCTTTTTTTTATTCGTATATGAAGAAACCTAAAGCATTACTTTTATTCTCCTCACCCCTGCCCTCTCCATCAAGAGAGGGAGTAAGAGACAAATGCAACCTATTATTAGTTATAGATTATAAACTTGTTTAGTTCCCTATGCCTAACTAGTCAAGAGTATTCGCGGCCAATAGGTCCCTCCTACAAGATTGAAAAACACCGAAGAGACTACGAATACATAATTATTGCTGATTAGCCATGAGCTTAAGCCTATTTTATATAATAAATGATCAAAGAAACTATAGCCGTTTACTTTACGCGTCATTCTTGAGGTTTTTATCGGGAATTCATTTCGGGTAAAGATAGGTTCCTGCTAAAAAAACACAGGGATGACGGGAGCGAATAATGACCATTTTTAAAATAGCAGAGAGTCATGGGAATCAGCTAGATATTTAACATTCCTAAATGAAGATTTATTAAATGAGATTAGATCAACTTCAAAAAAGGCCTTAAAAACTGCATTACAAAACCTACAAGGGATAGACAAAGTTTTTTATTTGGGTCTAGAGTGGATAACACTAAGAGAGTTGGGGATATTAATTTGTTAATCTATTCTCAACAACCTAGTTTTGAACTTGCTCGCAAGGTGACTAGAGAATTCTTTAAAATTTGTGAAGGAAAAATTGATGTTTTAGTTATCAATCCAAGGAAAATGACACAAGAGCAGGAGCTCCCTGTGCAATCGATTAATAAAATACCATTAACAAATCTATGAACAGGCAAAGCAAGGAGCAATTATTTATTGCTATTGAAAAACCTTTTTGTTTATTAAAGGCAAGTGTTGAGAAAGCATCAGGCTTTGATATTAACAGAACTTATTCCGCTAATGAGTTGAAGCCTTTTGATGCATTAAGAGATCGATTTATTCGAATCGTGGAGCTTGCTATTAAGCTGTTCAGAACGCATGAATATTATTTGCAAGCGGAACAAAGCCAAACACTAGAGACGGGTTACATCAAATGGAAAAGTTAGAGCTAATATCTAATATTGATATATGGCTGGACATGAGGTATATAAGGAACATGATTGTAGATGATTATCTGCCAGAAAAAATTACAGAAATATATCAGTTAGTTCGTGGTAAGTTTTATGATGAACTAATTCTTTTGAAAAGTAAAATACAGTTGCTAGAGCAGTATTAACATGAAAAAAATAGCCTATTGGTTTATTACTCTTTCCAGGCGAAGTAAAGCAAGTATCTTGATAAGTGTTGATATTTTCTTTTCAATTTTTGCTTTGTGGGCAGCATTTTCTTTACGCTTAGGGGAATGGTACATACCCGAAGGAGAAATCTGGATTTTATTTTGTATTAGCCCAGCCCTTGCCGTTCCAGTATTCCTAAAATTTGGCCTATATCGAGCGATTATTCGATATATTGGTGGTCGTGTTTTATGGGTTATTTTTCAATCTGTTACTTTATATTCATTAATTTTTACAGTTATTGTATTTCAATCTGGCATTGAACTTGTCCCGCGAACAGTTCCTCCTCTCAACTGGTTAGTACTATTACTTTTTGTTGGTGGCAGTCGATTTATTGCCCGATGGTGGTTAGCTGATACCTATTCACAATTAGGAGGCAAAGTAGCAAAAGATTGTTGTGTTAAAAAAGTGATTATATATGGCGCAGGGAGTGCTGGTGTGCAGCTGGCTTCTGCCCTGGCTTATGGGCAAGAACTGACCCCTGTTGCTTTTTTGGATGATGATAAGCTGTTACATAAGCATAAAGTGAATGGCTTGCGAATTTATTCGATGACATCACTCAGCTATCTAATAGAACGGCATGAAGTCACTGAGGTTTTATTAGCCATTCCATCTGCGACACGTGGCCGCAGAAGTGAAATCATTAGATTATTAGAACCTTATCCTGTTCATGTAAGAA
>WTAG01000159.1 GCA_013139755.1 Methylomarinum sp.
GCTGTACTGCCTGGGCATTGGTCAAACATCGTTTCACGCATTACTCGCAAAGCCTTAGAAAAGGCATTGAATGCAGCATTGTATTCGCTTAAAGAACAGCCAGCCAGACCTAAAAACAAAATTCATAATCTGCTGGTCTGTTTCAGTGGAGCCGTTGGAGGTTCATTTGGCATTACCGCTTTAGCGGTTGAGTTACCTGTTTCGGCAACGCTTATGTTACGATCCATAGCCGATATAGCTCGTAGCCATGGTGAAGATCTGACTGAACTGGATAGTAAAATGGCTTGTTTGACTGTATTTGCTTTGAGCGGTGGTGGAATGACAAAAAACGCTTCATCAACTGAGGCGGCAGATACCAGTTATTATGCAGTCCGTTCCTTTTTAACTAAAGCAATGGGCGATACTACCAATCATATTGCGGTTCATGGCTTATCCAAAGAGGGTGCGCCTATTATGGTTAAGTTTATTAATGCCGTTGCTGTACGTTTTTCTATTCCTGTCTCTGAAAAACTGGCTGCTCAATCATTACCTGTCGTCGGTGCTTTAGGTGGTGCTTCAGTCAACTGGTTATTTATCCAGCATTATCAAAAAATGGCTAAAGCACATTTCTCAATTCGTTCTCTAGAAAGAAAATATGGCAATAAGATTGTGGAAGATTTGTATCAGGATATTGTTAAATATAATAGTAAACAGAAGACTAAGCACTGGGTCGTAACAGAAATAGTTTGATTATGCCTCTTAAATAAGGGGGGTATCTGGATAGATAAGAAAATAAGTTATATGCTTAAAATTAAAGAATTTAGTCAGTTCACAATTGCTCATCAATTAAATCGACAACTCCAAGTTATTATTCCTAGTTTGCATGGCGATAAGGAACGAGCAACTATCTTGAAAATTCTTTTATTAAAAAGACAGGCTGTTGAAAGTGTAGAAATTGCGCCAGAAATAAATTTGGTTACAATTTGTTTTGATCCGGAACAACTTCCAAAACAAAATTTGCTGAATTTATTAGACTGTGTGCTGGCAAATTTTCCTCAAAAACCACCGGAAATCGTTAAACGTATAGTCAAATCCGTTCAGCGTGAAGCTAAAAAACAAGAAGTTGTATTTAGAATAAAAGGAATGAGTTGTACTTCCTGTGCTTTATTTTTAGAAATGCTGTTGTCTAGAGAGGCAGATGTTCATCATGTCAGTATTGATTATATTTCCGGGAAAGGCGTTGTGAGTGGTTATCTAAGTAAGGCTGAAATTTTTAAAATTATTGAAGATAATGGCTATCAGGCTTATTAAATCAACAGTGAGTAGGCTGGGTTAGCGGCTTTATCGCGTAACCCGGCATTGTTAGCGTTTGCGCCGGGTTACGCTATCGCTAACCCAGCCTACACCCTACCCGTTGGTACGCTCCTTGTTAACTTGATAGTCCCCATCAATAATCTAACACAGAGACCATTGAGAAGCCCCCCTCAATGCCCTATGAGCTTACTCTGTGTGGTTAAATCACCTCTATACATGTAACGCCACAATTAATTTACGGCCTTACTATAAATTCTGTAATCGTAAAAATCATATAATTCTCCGGCAAAGGCTGCCTGAAAATACTTTTTTATAATAAAAAGAATAAATAGTTAATTTTCTGCAAAATGAAATAGCACAACAGTAAAAATCAATTTTGCGTGATATGACACATTAAACTGTGGCATTTGACACAAAAAAGTTAAAACTGTTTCCAAAGAACAGCCATTTAGCAAGGTTTTCTACAGGCAAAACTGATTTACGCACCAATAATCATGCCATTCTTGGCGGCAAATTGTCGCGCGTCAATTTGCCACATTTTTATTTTCTCCAACCAAACTTAAACTGGATTTAACTCTTGTATGCAATCTCTTCACATGATGAGAACTGGAGTTAAACACCTTCCTTTTATGCGTCCTTCGGGGCGCATTTTTTTTATTTCAATTGCATGTCCAAAGGAGTAGTTATTTTATGGTTTTAAGCCAGAGATTGACAGGTTGATGCTACTTCTCAGCGCAAATGTATATCTGGAGATAGGCGTGATTATTTTTTCTGAAGTTTGCAGACAGCTTAGACATTGGCATGACAGTAATCTGCTTCCTCTAGGGTTTAAACGGATAGTGATCAATATTTCTCCCGTTCAGTTTGAACGCCACGACGTTATCAAAAAAATACAGCAATGCATTCGGGAAACTTGTGTGCCGGTTCAACATCTGGAAATTGAGTTGACTGAGAGCTTTTCATAAATCCACTCATTTCAGTGGTTGATAAGTTGGGTTCTATTAAGGCGATGGGAATTAATATTGCGATTGATGATTTTGGTACAGGTTATTCATCACTTAGCCGCTTGAAACAGTTTTCTATTGATTTACTTAAAATTGGCCGCTCATTTGTGGTCGATATTTGTGGTAATGAAAGTGATATGGCTATTATTAATAGCGATCATCAGTATGGCCAGTGCGCTTGATATTGGAACCTTGGCAGAAGGTATAGAAACCCAAGAGCAGGCAGATATATTAGAGACACTGCAATGCAGTCAGGGACAGGGGTTTCTTTTCAGTAAGCCGGTGAATACAGAGAATTTTGAAGCAATATTGGCTTCGGTCAAAAAATCATCAAAATCTATTTTAGAATCCGTTGCATGAAGGAGAGCACAATTTTACGGAAAATAATGATAGTCTTTGATAGGCAAGGAGTTATTGCCCAGGCAGAAGAAAAGGTGATGGAGGGGGATTGTATCCGTTGCTTTATTAATTTCAGGGGTAATCTTGTTGATTACCCCTGATTAATGTAATAAATAATCAATGAATTTCAACGTATAACGCGCGATATTCGTCAGATAATTTATGGTTTGGCGCGTAGTGGATTAAAGGTTGGGCTTCACTATGAGATTCTCTTACTTTTACTGACGGGGATATTTTAGAGTCTAGTACCGGATGACCTTCTGCAATTAACTCTTCAACTAGCTGTCTTGGTAAATTAGCTTGTCTCTGATACTGATTAACGACAATACCTTCAATTTCAAGGTCTGCATTATGGTCTGATTTAACTTCCGCAATTGAATTCATTAGAGTGTATAGCGCATCTCTAGCAAAAGTATCGCAGTCAAAAGGAATTAAGCATTTTTCAGCGGCAATTAAGGCTGATTGGCTGTAGAAATTAAGGATAGGCGGTGTATCGATATAGATCGCATCAAAACCTTCCAGTTTTTCTAATGCTTCTTTTAATTTAAAGATTTTGTATCTAGCATCTAATCGACCTTGTAATCCTTCAAGTTCTGGGTGGCTGGGCAAAACATATAAATTAGGGAAGGGCGTTTCATGTATTGCAGAGTCTAAACCTTCTTTACCACCACCAAAAAGACTAATGCCTAAGCAGTCTTTAAAAAAGTGAGCAATGGTTTTATCAGAATCGGTAATCTTGTGGCCAAGAAGGTACTGAGTTGAGTTTCCTTGTACATCAAGGTCGATAACTAATGTTTTTTTTCCTTCAACCGCACTGATAGCGGCTAGATTACAGGTGATGGTTGATTTTCCTACACCGCCTTTTTGATTGAAGATGACCCTGCGCATATTATTTTCCCGTGAAATCAAATAGATAAAACTGCATTATAAGCTTTGAACCAGTAATATCAACTACGAGAGAAAGTTTTTGCTTTACACTCTGGACATTCAGGTATTTGACTCGTTGATTTAAAAGCTATTTGCTTGCCACATTGGTCGCAAGTAAATGTTCCCGGGCCAGTAATATCGCCACTTTTATAAGTGTGATACAGTTTGGCCTGATTTTCAATTTTTGCCAGTTCAATACGTGTTTTATCGGCAAGGCTAAAAAAATCGTCTAATGCAAAATTTTCAATTAAATCGATATCAAATTTAAACCATTCGGAAAGAGAATCTTTACTACTGACTGCGGGTGTTGAGTTTGCTGCATGTTCTATATCACGCATTAAAAAATCAGCAACTTGATTGATTTCCTCCTGAGTTAATCCGCCCAGCTCACTGGTTTTTTCTTTGGCAATATCCATCGCATCGGCAACAGAGTGCAGCGTATCATCCATTATTTCGTATAAATGCTCCATAAGGTCGTTATAGGCTTTGACAAATTTATTATCACTCATAGGTTTCTCCTTAAAATACACTTTAGA
>WTAG01000189.1 GCA_013139755.1 Methylomarinum sp.
GTTTAGGAAGTAGCGTTTTTCTTAAAACGTGGGTCTATGATACAAATTACAGCAGGATAAAGATGTGAGGGAATTACCTCGGTTTTGTGACTTATTTACGATTGTTTAGTGAGGGCAGGTAAGCGCAATTAACAAATGGAGGAACTGTTAAGTGTCTTCATACTCATACTCAGTAATTGGGGAACTACTTTTATAGTGGAGTCTAAATGAAGTGTCGAAAGACTATGTGTGCAATTCTTAGAAGAACAATCGTTATCTTGCCTGTTATTTTACTTATCGTTCTTCCTTCATGTACTACAGTCGCTGTTCATGTAGGCTACTAATATCCAGATAAACCGAAAGTTACATTGCTGACTTTCGGTTTTTTTGTGTTTGTCGGGCGATAAATTATGAAATATTAGCTTTTTAAAGCGAGTTTCTGCTTCCAGCTAAACCAGCTTTGTGGAGCAATTTTATTCATTAACCGATCAATCGTAGACATGATAATTAGATTATAAAAACCTTGAAATTTACCTTGCCATGTCGTGCTGGTACAGCGAAGCGAAATAGCACAACTTGCCTCATCATAAACCACATGATGCCAGTAGCCACTAGGTATATACAGAGTTTCTCCGGGTTCAAGTACGGTCTGAAAACCTTTGGCTTTTTTTAATCCAGGGTATTGTTCAAAATCTGGGTTATGAATATCTACATAGCTTCTACAGGTAAATGGGTAGCGATGTAGGTTTTTTCCTTCTTCAAAAGGAAATAAGGAAATGGTTTTTTTACCATAGATGGCTGTATGAAAAACATGGGACATATCAATGTCAAAATGCATCTGTGTCACTGAGTCTTTGCAGCCAAAAAACATAAAAACAAAGCTTCTTGATAACCAATCAACTAAAGAAGGAAAGGGAATATCATCAACCAGTTTAGGTATCTCTGTTGTTATGTTGTATAGAAACATGCGTAAATCTTGTGATGTCGTGGTCACGATATCAATGTATTCTCTCAGGGGAAGTATTTTTGCCTGAGACATATAGCTTTTACCGGGAACGATAAAGTTGCCATCGTAGACTTTGACTTGTTTGTCTCCATGTTGCGTTCTAAAAAAATCAGGTGTCCATTTTTTTATTGCCGGCCATGACTTTGCCATGTCAGTAATAACTACAGGTTTAAGTGGAGTAAAGTAGTTCTTATTAAACGTTTCGGGTTCAATAAACGAAACCTTATCAATATTGACTAAGTCCAAATCTGACATGGGGTAACCTGATTGATTTAAGATTGTGCAAGAAACTCACTGTAGGAGTGAAGGATATTAGGCTGTTCCCAATGTAGAAAATGCCCCGCACCAGCGACTATTCTAAAATCACAATTGGGGATTTTAGCGGCTGCTTCTTTTACATCACTGGGATTTAGAATAGCATCATATTCACCACTTAAGACCAGTGTCGTTGCGGTGATTTTACTTAGATCAATAAATTCTTCAATATCTGTAGATTGCTCAACAAATTTACAGTGGTCATAAAAGCTAAGAAAATCCTCTCTGCTCATACCTTTAAACTGCATAATCATTTGTTTTTTGTGAGAATCAGGAATATGTTGACCAAACTTCTCAATCATCAGTGGTGCTATTTCATCGGTTTTATCGTTATCAAATAATCCTTGTCCGGCTCTAATGACTTCAATAATGGCTTTGCTTGGTTTGGAGCCAAAACTACCTAAAATCATTTTATCAACCATTCCTGGTTTGCGAGCTGCTAAAGCAGCTGCAATGATAGTGCCCCAGGAGGCAGCTGCCAGGATAATCTGGCCATTATTACGGCTGGTTTCTTTGACGATACTGTCTAATACTTCAATTTGTTCCTCGAATGTAATGCCAGGTTCTCCAGAAACAATTTTTGCACGCCCTTGACCAGGCAAATCAAAAACGACAATAGAATAATCATTGACTAAATGACTGACAAATGTACGCCATGCAGCCATTGTTTGTTTTGCTCCGCTGATGCAGACAATGGTTTCTTTTGCTTCACCGTATATTCGGTAAGGAACAATAAATCGTCCTAGATGGATCTCTTTTTTAACAATTTTCATTAATTAATATTGATTATTACAGGGTGGTTTAAATGATTTATGAGTTATCGTTTTATTATAATCTAAATCCTAAATCCATCTATGAACTCGTTAACAATTGACCTATTAAGGCCTCTCTATTGACTATAGATTGATCGCCTAGCCAGATTGACCACAATGTTTTTGCAAATAGTGCATTTTTAATGGCGCATACTTGTTTTCCTTTAAAAACAGAAACAAGTGTACCATCAGGTAGCCAGCGAATGATAAAACTATCGTTTTGTTCAACGTCTTTATAAATAGCCTGCATAAATTCTTTTACTTGTGGTTGAATTTTTAAATATTCATCTTGGGTCGAGTTTAATTTAATCCCTTCAATTAATGACTTTTGGATTTGATCAGAGCTTAAACCCCGCAAGAAAATCATGGATATTTGTTTGGCTCCACTGCTCAGTAAAATATCGTTGTAGATATTATTGTCTAAAATAGTTGGTTTTTGTTCTACATAATGCGCCATGGAATAAATGTCCAGGAAAAACTTTTGGCGTATGGTTTCCCCTGTTAAAGACAGGTCTAACTGTTTGTTATTATATGTAAAATTAATATTTTTTGAAAAGTTGTTATTAGAGGCGTGGCTGGAAGATATTAAGGAAAAACAAAGAATAATGGATTTTAATATGAAAGTCAGATTGTTATGTGTAATGATTTTTTGTGCCATGATATTGAGGGGAATTAATTATGGGATTAAATCTAAATAACTGTTGCTAATGATTTTTAGAAAATGTTATCCAGTTTATTTAAATATATTTATGGGGACATGTAATAAATGTGGTCAGAAGCGATATGAACTCATATTTCATACTTAAAGTATAGTTATAAAAACGAAACTTAAGGTTTTTTTAAATTATCAGCTACATCATGAATTTTAAGATGAGACCTTTGCACAAAGAGGTATATATCCCCCGTTGAACCAATAGTCAATTTTTTTAAATT
>WTAG01000374.1 GCA_013139755.1 Methylomarinum sp.
GACGTGTTGATAAACAGAAAGCAACTGCTGGCATTGTTCTGTACTCATGCCACCATTATGAAAAGGTGAATAGATGTAAGCAATTCTATTTTTCGTGTGATACCAGACTTCCTGACAAGGAAGTTGCTGTCCTTCCTGAGTGTAATCAATGTCGATATGATTTATAGATTTAGACAATAAACCCTCTAACATTGAAACAGAGCTTTTGGCCGGGGGTAAATAGTCTTTTAAAATAAAAGTAGCAGGCAATTTAATCCCTTTTTCTCCTGATGCTAATTTGGGCTTTAAATGGCCTATCCAAATAGCTCCATCAACTGTCGCTCGACAAATAGCATGATTTGCTATTGCAATGATCTCTCCTGCTTTGCCCGTTAAATTTTCTTCTTTATGGGCGTTGTATAAAAACACAGGCTGTCCATAGATTTCATCTAATACACCAGGACTGCCATCTGCCGCATGAAGATGTTTTAAAATCTCATCGGTTTTTTGTTTTTTCCAATCGATAGCACGGTCTTTTTGTTTCATCGTTGCTTGTAATTGACCTTTAACCTCAAGATTATTGTAATCCAGTGCTGTAGGTTTAAAATCAGGAGCATCAAAATAGGTGAGCACTTCCCATAAGCAATCCACAGCTGCTTGTGTGACTTCACGATTAAACAAACTGCTCTTTGTTGTGTTCCGCATGGGAAAGGTTTTTTTTGCCCAAATATCCCCCATATCCATTTCTTCTTGCGCTTCCAGCAGTGTCACGCCCCATTCAGCTACACCCTTTTGAATCGCCCAGTCTAGTGAAGAGGGACCTCTGTCGCCAACAATACCAGGGTGAACTACCAGACATTTATAGTTATCATAGATTTCAGCCGGAATTTTTTGGGTTAAAAAAGGACAGATGATTAAATCAGGCTTAAATAATCCCACGCCTTCCAGGAGTTGTGGAATATCGCCATGGTGTAATTCGACTGAAACGACATAACCTGCATCATCAAGTTCAGTATAAAACCGTTGAGTTAGGCCAGAGAAAGCCGTTGACATTAATAAAATACGCATGATGCTTTTCCTATATTTAATAGCTAGTTTCTCCGACATGAATCGGCTATAGATTAACGAGATGAATTAAAGCTCTATATTGATTACCCAATGTGCTACGGTACAAAAAAGACCTGTTTCTTTTGAAACCAGTCAAAAGAGTTACGAATTCGAAAGGGTTAAAAAAACCTTGTTTACAACGGTTTATTCTTTCCATTACCGGAAACCGATTGTCCAAATCGTTTTCGGTAATCTCTTGGGTTGATGCCAAGTTGTCGCAAAAAAGCTCGGCGCATATTTTCGGGATCCTTGAAACCGGAACTATCGGCAACGCTATCGATAGGAAACTTTGTCATTTCCAATAAATTCCGGGCGGAGTCTATCCGTACCATCTCCACAAATTTAGCTGGAGTTATACTTGTTTCAGAGAAAAATAATCGGGAAAAATTGCGTGAACTCATAGACATGCGTTCGGCAAGTATTTCAACTCTCAGGTCCTCGTCTGGATGCTGCATAATCCATGATTGTAAATCACGAAGATCGGGCCGATTTGACGCCTCTCTGGTTAGATAGCTGCTGAACTGGGATTGTCCACCGGGGCGTTTAAGAAACACAACCAGAAATTGCGCGACAGCCAAGGCTAGCTTTTGCCCCCAGTCCTCTTCCACCATCGCCAAAGCCAGGTCTATACCTGAAGTGATACCGCCGGAAGTAAGAATATTACCTTCCTTAATATATATTCGGTCTGGTTCGACATTAACTTTGGGGTATTTTTCGGCCAGCTGGTAACAATAGTTCCAATGGGTCGTTGCTTTACGACCATCAAGCAAGCCGCTTTCAGCTAACAGAAAAGCACCGGTGCAAACGGAAACCAACCGTTGAACTTTAGGCCCCATCTCTTTAATCAAATCCAAAATCTGAGGATTGGCTAATACCACTTCCGGATCGCCACCCGGAATTAGCAAGGTATCGTAGGTCTCGTCAATTTGACTAAAACTTTGATCAGCGATGATCTGCAATCCGGACAATGTTGTTACCGGCCCCGCTTGTTCCGCTAATACCTTGACCGAATAAACAGTCTCTTGACTAATGCCTTCTTCTTGTAAAATCATGTTGGCAAAAGCAAAAACCTCATAAGGGCCTGTGATATCCAGAACCTCTGCACCTGGAAAAGCCACTATACCGATATGCCTTATTGGATATTGAGTATTCATTGGTTAAAGCCATTCAAAAGTATAAACAGAAATCTAAATGATTATTATTTTCTATTTTGATGGTTTAATATCATCCTCTTCTATCTGCTATTACACAATGTCAAATTTCCCTCAATTTCGGACAAAATCGAATAAAAGCTTGTGTTGAAGAATCTGCATGGGTATTTACTAGTAGTGTATTCAAAGCCTTAATCTTCTTGGTGAAATTTTATAACGTCACATAAATAGTAAGAAAATGATAGTCATGGGGAGGTATCAGTTAAGCAATAAGCAATTAAATAAATGGTAAAAAAAGTACAAAATTAATCCTCAAACTAACCACTGAAACGTATTTGTCCGAAATTGCGGCAAATATGTCATTGTGACAAAAAAACAATAAGCGTAAATTGAATCTAGGCAAAATACTTTAGATAAAAGTTGATAATCAGCATTGTTGAGAAATAATCAGTTGAATGCATTGAAATCAACGTTTGGACTTTTTCAATTATTTTAGGGTATTTGATTAATCGGTAAAAAACAGAAGATAAGAGAATTATTTTGAATTGACTTTTTACCTCAATTGAAGCGCCCCTGGTTACCTGACTAATGAGGATATTATTATGACTACTTACAACAAGAGTTTTGAATTATCAATTAAAGATATCGATTTGATCGAGCGTTCAATGCGTTATCAAATCAGTCATTTAGCTCGTACAGAGGCTTCTGTACAAACTCAGGAGTCTATAGAAAACCATAACAAAATAATTGAGTTGATGAATGTGCTGAGCACATTTCATAACCAAAAAATATGGTACGGTCAGATTCACCATACAGGTGTACCTCTAGGCTAATAAGATTTGGGAAAGTGTCTCATATTACCCCCATTTTCTGAACGCTGAGATTGCCGATTTTGTGAATATTTGAATTTGGCTAATACTGTAATTGAAAAATGAAAATCCCTACCAATCAACTGCCAGGGACTGTATGGCCATGTTCGTTAATTGGGTTCGGTCATTCCCTACATTGGTGACTTCAATGTGCAACAATAAGATAATTTTCAACATCCACCGCTGTTTGCACGTTATAACCAAAATTTTAAAGATGTCTGATTAACTCTGAGTCAGGATACGTTATGTTTCTTCAATATCATCGACTAACTCACCTGATGCCGCTTCTTGTTGTGGCTCTTCTTCATCTTTAGCTTCTTCATCAGGCGAAGGTTCTGGGTATTCAAATAGCTCTTCCATTTCATTTTGTGGATACAAAAAATTAACCAGAAATATAGGAATTAGCAATAAAATCATTATCCCGACAGGATTAAAGCCAGGATTCATCCTACCTGCTAACCAAAAGGCACCTAAGCTGGCTAAAATTAACACGGTAGTGCTGGGTAATTTAATTTTTTTCATAAAAAGGCTATCGGCATTGCCAGGTTAATCTTAAATTTAAAAGGCTAATAAAGCATTCGATTTAAAATTAACCCAGAGTATTACACCTAATGAAATATCCAGTTCTTTAAGTGATTGAGGGGTGATTAATACCTGAAATAATTCTCCCGCTAAAATAGAGACTCTTATTTTCCCCTGCTCATCAGCAATTGCAGTTACTTTTCCTTGATATTGATTGCGCATACTAGAAATTAAAGGTTGTGTAGATAACACAATTTCATGGGGATCGATAGAAACATGTTGATAATCCTGATTGTTATCAGCCAATAGAATTTCAATTTTTCCGGTATCAAATTGCTGACCTTTGAGCTTACCCTGGAACACGTTGATTAAAGGTGTATTAACTGAATTGCCTTTAACCAAAGAAATAACTTCATCAGCTATGGCCATACCTTGTAGACGGTTGTGGGTACTGAATATCAGGGTTTTTCCACAACATTTTACATAGTCATGAATGAATTGTTCTAATAGATACACACTACTGTGATCAAGATAACTAAAGGGTTCATCCATTAGCAGCACATCGGGGTTGGTAATAATCGCACGCACTAGTGCTACTTTTTGTTGTTCCCCGCCTGATAATGTTTTGGCCTTTTTTTGAGCAAGGTGAGCAATCCCCAGCTTCTCCAGTGAACTATTTATCAGTTCGCTACGATCATTTTTTATATGATGAAATTTAAGTGTGAGGTTGAGGTTATCAACAACCGAACCTCTAAGCATATAAGGTTTTTGTGGCAGAAAGGCTATACGCTTATTGAATGCAGGAATAGTTTTCTGGCTAGCATTTTCAGAGAAAAATTTAATTTGTCCTTGTTGATTCTCTTGTAAAAATGCCAACAAATTAAGCAGGGTGCTTTTTCCACAGCCATTAGGGCCAATTAAGGCAGTTATTTTATTGGCCTGGATATTTAATTCAGATAAAGATAATGCCAGCGATTCACCATAAGTATATTTAATATTACTTAGCTGGTATGCCTGTGTCATTGAATCTTTACCTTTATCCATTGTCGTTCGCACGATGAAACTCAAGTATACGACGAAAAATCAAAGGGTCTTTAATTAATGTAAGTTCACCTTTTTTAGCATTCAGCTGATGTTCAATTCTTGAAAGCCAGAAACGCAAGGCGGTTAGTCTAAGAAAAATAGGGAAATGCCTGGTTTCATCTTCAGATAATGCTCTCACTTTCTGATACCCCGATAACAGCGCATTAAATTTTTTAGGATTAATAGAAGTATTTTTTATACACCAATCATTCACTGTCACAGCAATATCAAATATAAAAACCTCATTACAGGCATTGTAAAAATCTAAAATGCCACTGATTTTACCTTGATCAAACAACACGTTGTCTTTAAACAAATCCGCATGAATAACACCTTTAGGTAAATCTGGCAGTATATAGCTCGATTGATAATAAAGTTCAGAGGTAATCAGTGTAATATCCTGCTTACTTAAACTGGGTTGGATTTTATTAAATACAGTCTGGCAGCCAGCCAGGTTATTGGGGTTGGTATTATCAATATTCGTTTGCCTATGTTGATGTAATTGCGCTAAAAACTCACCTATTTCACAGCATTGGTCTATAGTCGGGTTATTGATAGAATGACCGGGTAAGCAATTAAAAATTGCCGCAGGTTTATCTTTTAAAGTACTTAGCTTATCTCCCGAAATATTTGCTTGAGGCTTGGGGACAAGGAATTTATGGTTTGCTAGTCGATCTAGCAATAACAAAAACTTGGGTACTTCAGATTCCATTAGTGATTCATACAGGGTTAAAATAAACTTACCTTTTTCGGTCGCCACAACATAATTGGTATTCTCTATACCTGCTTGAATACCTGAAAAATCGATTAATTCGCCTAAGGAATAGTTTTTTAAAAATAATTTTAATTGCGACTGGCTAATGCTGGTGTAGACGGACATGAATAATGATAAACCTGAAAAATGAACTGTCGCGAAATTATAGCGCAACCGCTTGCTTCTTCCTTTTTTAACTGACCAACAACACAAGAGAATACATGACGGAACATTGAATTATTAATCAGCTTGATGGGCTAATTAATATTGGCATCGCCATTTCAGCTGAAAAGAACCCTGCGAAATTATTGCAAGATAAAGACAGGCCTTATAAAAAGGGCAAAACATTGTCAGAGGCCATAGGAATACTAACAAAAATGAAAGAAGATAATCATGTAGACCCTGATTTATTTGATGCTTTTATTGAAGAAAAGGTCTATCTCAAATATGCTAATGCATTTTTAGATAGCAACCAAAT
>WTAG01000390.1 GCA_013139755.1 Methylomarinum sp.
GACAGGGGTTTTGCTGAGAACGGCCTTCTAGGTCGAATTTAAACCACGTTTTATAAGCGTGGTAGTTAATTCAGGAATATTACCTAAATCTGAATCAACAACAAGACCTATGCTTTTGCTAGGGCAATAAATAGGAGCAGAACTAGCAGTAATCATTTGAATAGCTTTAACCCATGCTATATTTTCCTGTTTTTCAGCGATACCTCGAAACTCAAGACATTGTATTGTTACGTATTGAGCCTGTATATCCGTTTGGGTTCTAGTCAGATTGCAAAGGACTATACATGAAATAGAAAAATATTCATCACTAATAATAACTGTATTTGTATCAATCGCATAAATGGCATCATACTTCAACAAAGCTTCATTTGCATTTGAGATGAGTTGCTCTTTCTGCAAATTGGTTCGGTTCAGTACCTTTGCACCTTTTTTCCTTTCATAGCCAGTTTGTAAATGTGCCACCTTTGGTTCTATAACTTTATTTCCATTTAAAGCTATAACTTTGCCATTTTTATCAATTCCTACTCCATTAATTGTTGTAGGCCCATCCATTTCTAGAGTTATACTTTTAATTCTAGGTTTTACTAAATTTTTACCGCGTTTCTTCTGTTTTTTATTTCTGTTGCGAACCATAATTTACTTCATTAATCTAACGCCCAAATCACATGCCATTTAAAGTGGCAATTTTTTTGCGGTCTTTTTGCAAAAAAAATGACGCTTTAAATGGTCAGGTGGATTTGATTGTTAGAATTATTACCCCGCAAGCGCACTTAATACAGCTTGTGGCTCTTTTGCTACTACATTCAATAACACTAACGCTGGACCTTGGGGCTTACGATCCCCTCTTTCCCAATGCCTCAGTGTACTAACACTAATACCAAAAGCAGAAGCAAATTCCGTTTGGCTCATATTTAAATTAGAACGAGTTGCCTTTACATCAACAGCAGAAAACTTATGAACAATTGCTTTAGGGCATTTTTGTTCTGAGAATTCAACTGCTTCAGTAAGCCCTTGTTTAATACTATTAAAGAAATCAGACACTTGGTTCACCGTAATTTTTAGATAGAAGATCAGCAAATTTAGCTAATTCATTACGTTCAGATTTAGACAAATTACCTTTCTCATTTTTTCCGAATACCGTCAATAAAAACAGTGGAATGGACTTGTTGTGAAAATAATAAATTACACGAACACCGCCACTTTTTCCTTTATTTCCAGTAGCCCAACGAAATTTCCTAATTCCACCAGTACCTTGAATTACTGCACCTGACTGAGGATGGCTTGCCAAATAATTAATAATTCCTTTTTTCTCTGATTCACTCAGTATTCGAGAGGCTCTTTGTATGTATTCTGGTAATTCAACTATTGTTTGCATGCCTTAAAATATAATCCATTGGATTACATTAGTCAAGATTAAAAATTATCGAAAATTCTAACAACTACTTTAGACAGTAAGCTGCCTGTTAGAATTTATTTTAAAATTTTATTGCCATCCATTGCTCTAACCAGTCCTTTTAAAAACCTAATTGCCTTTTCAAGATCCTCTCGTTTTATTAAGTGGGGCTGTTCAAGGCATGTATTTGCTTGATGGGCAGCCTCTCCTCTTTTAGAAATAAGTTCATTTAGAACTTTCTTTGCTTCAGGTGGGTGATAATTATCCCATTTCCATGAATCAGTAATATCAATTTCAAAGTAATTTTTAAATAGTGTTCTTGTGCGTTCAGTATTAGGGTTAAAAAACCTTTTTAAATCTTCAGTAACTTTTCTATGAACAAAATTTCCAAGAAGGCTACCATTTACAGAAGATAACCAAACTATAATTTCTTCTTTAAATCTGTCTTTAACATAAGTTTCCCAAGCGGCTAACGCCATAACCATACCTGCTCTTTTTAGTGCTTCAGGATTTCTTTCTAAAGCAGAGCTTTTCTCATTATCAAAGCGCATCAATAAATCTTCTGCATCTTTTATAGCTAAATCAAATGATTTTCCTGCTTCAGTCATTTTTAATATTATTCCTGTAAATTCTAACGCCCGCTTCAGCCGCCGTAAAAAGGGGCGGTTTTTTTGCCTTAGCAAAAAAAATGACGCTTTTTACGGTCGGCTGGAAGCGATTGTTAGCACTATTTATATATCCCATATTTCACCTTTAGCAAGATGTTCCCCAATTTCAGGTGGCTTTTTCTTTACAGCGGGATGATTTGCCAAAATTAAACGGAGGGTACGAATTGAATCATATGAACGAACAATAATATCGCGCTGTTTTCGAAAGTGTTCTTGATCAAATGTATCTGTACTAACTTTATGTGCTGGTTTTTGCCTTAATTTCCTGACTTTTCTAAATGTAGACAACATTTCATCAATAGGCTTTCGGTCTATAGGTTTGAAGTATTTATTAACCCAAGACTCTAGAATTTGGATAGTTCCCTTTGCTCGAACTACAATCTTGCCATCCGCTCTTTCTTCCTCACTTTCTAACTCAACTTCATTTTCAAAGAATTTCTTATTTAAATTATCAGACATCATTTTGTCTAGTAAAAGCATGAATGTATTAAATTCAGATTGAGTAGGCCTGAGTAAAAAACCAAACTCTTTTGGTCGGTCGGCACTATAGCAGCAATGAAAAAGTTCAGGTTTACCGATAATAACACTCATCTCATTTATTATTTTTAGCTCTTGAACGAATGCTTCGAATATAGATAATTTTGAACCCCATGAACCTTCAATGCTTGAAGCATAATAATCAGGGTGAAGATTAATATTGCCTTTAACTTCCTTTGCAGCCCAAACTTTCTGATGTTCTGGGCTTAAATCAGACAAGTACCTTATAAAAACGGCTACATATCTATTTAGGTTTTTATCATATGCAAAGCCAAATGTTTTTAAAAGTATCTGGTCACTTTCTGGAACTAACTCTGACTCAAAAAACTCATCTTCAATACAGATTGAACCATGAATAAAGTCTGTTTGGTATGAATACCGTGGATCATTTCTGTAGTATTCAAGTACTGACAAATCAAAAGTTCTAAAATCAAGTTGCCCCGCACCTTTAGCTAGTTCAAGCTCATAAGGAGAGTCTTTATAGGAAGCTAATTTGGTTGAGTTCTCAAGTTTTTTAGCGTGAGGATATAAGCAAATATGTGATGGATATTCTTCTGTATCAAACCATTCAATAATTTTTTCTTTTGGGTAACCTGAAAATGCTCTTATATGAGTATTACCATGAAATGTTGCACTAAGAGTTTCTTTAGCTATCGCCTTACGAATAGCTAAGCGAAACTCTTTGCTTTCCACATCAAAATCATCCGCAAGCCTATATATAGGCATCCCATTAAAATCACCTGACTCAAAGTATTGTTTTTCTACAATTTTGTAAATTTCATCAATCATCCGTGTTTCCATTGAGTGCTAACGATGTGGTCAGATGCCGTTGGCAGATATACGATGAACTCTGGCAAAGCACTGATATTTGATATAAAAATGACCTTCGCAAAAAAATCTGCGCTGCCAACGGTCAGCTGGAGCACCCTTGTTGGACGAAGCCGCTATCGCGGAGAAAAAACAAGCCTCATCACATAAATTAAAGTGTCACCTCATTTCCTTTTATTCTCATTTCAAGGTAATTTGCAAGTTCATCTAACTAACAATGAGGTTA
>WTAG01000184.1 GCA_013139755.1 Methylomarinum sp.
CCCAGTTACTTCCATCTTCGGGGTTATCATCATGATTATGATTTCTATGGTGCACCGTTAATTCGGATAAATTTGCGTGAGTAAACTCACGTGTACAACGTCCACAAACCCAGGGATAAAGCTTTAAAGCTTTTTCTCGGTAGTTTTTCTCTCGGCCTTCTTTATATTTACGTGCCTGAGCAATAATATCGTCCGCACTTAATACTTTATTCATTTTCAATCACTTAATTAAGATAAACAATGTTCTACAATATATTCTTTGTAATCATCCTGCGAACGACTAATCACTTCATAAGCCTCTTCTCGCCCATAAACATGGGTGATTTCGCAAACACTTTTCTCGCCTGGTAAGTTTTTATAGGTTAAAAAATAGTGTTTCAAACGATTAATGTATGATTCTGGGCAATCAGTCACATCATTCCACTGCATATAAAATTCATCCCCTTTCAATACAGCAATAATTTTATCATCCGCTTCGCCACCATCAATCATCCGAAAACCACCGATAGGAATTGCAGGTAAAATAATATTGCCATGCGTAATACTACGTTCACTCAGAACACAAATATCTAATGGGTCTCCATCCCCTCTAGTCACCTCAACACCATCAGAATTATCTCGAGCATATTCTGCAACTCTGTTATTACAATGAGTTTGTGGAATAAAGCCATAAAGTGTCGGAATACTATTAGAAAACTTTTGCGGTCTATCTACTTTTAAATAGCCTGTTTCCTTGTCAATTTCATATTTAACAGTATCACTGGGTACAATTTCTATAAATGCTGTGACAATTTCAGGGGCTTTTTCACCCGCACTAATGCCATGCCAAGGATGTGCTTTGTATTGTATATTCTTCATACTTTGTTTATTTAGTCCTTTGTATAGACGGGGAATTAAAAGTGTATCTATAGTGTTTTGTAGAGCAGACTTCAGTTCGCTCTACAATGATACAAATAATCTTTATTTCATTTTAATACAGTCTTTTGTATAAGTGGCTAACCACCAGTAGCACTCATATGTCTTAAAATAATAGGTTGTTCTGTTAGATCAAACTCATGTTTTTCCGGTTTGATCTGCATTGAATCAATAATGGTTTGTTTCAGCTTTTCCATATTGCCTGGATTCGCTCTAATCACTTTTTTCAAATCAACTGAATGTTCGTTGCCCAAGCAAAGTAATAAGCGGCCTTCCACTGTTAATCTAACCCGATTACAAGTACTGCAAAAATTAGCACTATGAGGAGAAATAAACCCAACTCGGGTTTTAGTTCCAGTGACTTTAAAATAGACTGAAGGGCCACCTGTATTATCAGCAACCGTTTGTAATTCAAATATTCCTTCTAAATCAGCTTTAATGAGATCACTGGAATAATACACTTCAGCCCGATCATGGCTACTCACTACCCCCATTGGCATTTCTTCTATAAAGCTAATATCAATCTCATGATCAACAGCAAATTGTACTAGATCAATTATTTCTAAATGATTACGGTTTTTCAAAATAACCGCATTTATTTTAATACGTTCAAACCCGGCTTTTTTAGCGGCCCTAATACCTCTTAATACTTGATCCAAATCACCTGTTCGAGTGATTTGTTTAAATTTAGCCGCATCTAAGGTATCTAAACTGATATTGATTCTTTTAACACCCGCCTGTTTGATTGATTCAGCCATTTCTTCCAGCTTTGAAGCATTGGTAGAAAGGACCAGTTCATTAAGCGATTCAATCTGACCCATTGTTTCTAATAAGCCTAATACGCCCCGGCGAACTAAAGGTTCCCCCCCGGTTATCCGTATTTTTATAACCCCAAGCTCTGCAAAAGCCTGAGCTATATACTCAATTTCTTCCAGGGTTAAGATTTGTGCACGCGGTAAGAAAGTCATTTCTTCTGACATACAGTACATGCAGCGGAAATCACAACGATCAGTAATGGAGATTCTCAGATAATCGACCGTTCTGCCAAATCGATCAATTAACTGGGTTGTTTCAGGTGAATTACTCATAAAGACTATTTAAAACCAAACTATTTAGATGATTTTACCATAATTTAACAATCATTCTCGCTTCTACTCCAAAGGTAAGGCAAAAACAAGCAGATTTAAGGCTTACTAAGGAAGCTCTGATTAAGTTGCTTAGAATTTAGCGCAGAAAAAACTGTCGCTATTTTTCACGAAGTGAGGGGGTAATAGTTATTCTATTGCGCCGATCTTGGTGGAAAATATCGGCCGTTTTAGCAAGCTAAAAATAATTGGACTTGATCAGGGGTTCCTTAATTACCCAGATAAGCCGAACAAAAGACCAGTTTTCGACACGAAAAAGTCCAGTCACAAGCTTTAACTATTCCATATCTCTATGTGAGTATGGCTGAAGACAAATCAATAGCTCACGAGATTGTATTATTTTTACACAATTAATTGTAGCTCCTTAATTATACAAACTTAGCCATTTAGGAACGTGCATGAAACAACTTCCCAATCTCTAACGGGTTTTTTTGCTCCAGCTGGGATGATCTCATTCGTTACGTTGAATAACTATGCGCCTCATGAGATCATCCCACCTGAAGCAAAAATCCTGCGTTATAACTTCGGGAAGTTATTCCATACACGTTCCTTAACCATTTTTATGTCAATCATTGATTGTTAATTTACAAACGCTATGTGTAAGGAGATACACTATAGACCCTAAATAAATACTTAATAATTTCAACAAAAACTAAAGATATGGTGAATCTGAATTCAAAAATAAAATTATTAAAAGGCTATGAATTATTTGATAACATTGCATATAAAAAATGTGTTGATGAATATAAAGAAAGACATGCAGATATATCATCTTCAAAAATTGCAGAACTT
The DNA here is from genome assembly GCA_013139755.1 of Methylomarinum sp. The sequence continues at coordinate 2,853 of WTAG01000184.1, forward strand.
AGTCAACTTTACCTTGAAAAAGAAATAGCTCCTCGAATGATAGAACGCCTTTATAAAGGTGAACTTAAACAACTAAAAACGGAAAAAATTAATGCACTCCAGCTAGTTTTTGAAGAGCTAAATTCACTCCCTAAAAATAGCGTGGCATTTAGAAAAAACCCTACCATTCATACGCCCGAAAAAAACAATTTACTAAATGATATACAAACAAGGAATTTAATCAATCTTCATATCAATTCGTCTGCGCATTTTATGTTTTTACTTGTAGAAAATGTTATAAATTTTCCAAACAATCATAACAGATCTAGTTTTCATGAAACAGTTCACGCCTTTTTAAGTGAAAGCCGAATTCTTTGCTATGTTTTCGAAAGTAACAAGCTTGGCAATATATACGAATTTTTAAGAGATAATTTTGATGATCTAATTAATAACTATACGGACGAAGCGTTTGACAAAATTATTTTTCCTGAAAAAGACAGTTCGGTAAAAAAAGCACAAATGATGGGATTTATTAGAAAAAAACAAAGTGAGTTACAACGCATCGTAGATAAAGCCCTAAGCGATAAGAACTAAGGAATGAGGATTTAATAATACCCGAAAGTATGGCGCAGGATTTTGTCTTCACAGCCATGCTAGGAAAGCAGGCGCATAGCAGGCTACGTAACTGCTTTTCTAGCATGGCTGCGGAGACAAAAGACAAGTCAGACTCGGGTATTATTGAACTCTCATTCCTAAGGAGCCTCTTTGATGAAATAGATTATATTCAGAACATTCAGCGTAATAGCAGGCTGGCTATTGCGAAGGCTTTTAACACAGTAAGAAGGCACTCTTTGCTTTTCCTCTAAAAAAAGCAGGGGGATTCTAAAGACCTTAAAGCTCACAATAATAAGTACTTGGTATGCATTATGTTTAAAAAAACCAATACCGACCAAAAGCATATGGAATCTGAAATGCATCTTTAGATATATTACGTCTTGTTATCCCCAAATATCACAACACAAGCTAGCAAAAAACCCAATCAACTACACCATCTGGTATTAATATTATCGATCAAAAAACATCCCCCTAAAACTTGCAATCAATGAATACATAGAACAAGAAAAAAACATAACAGATGATCTGTTTGAAATTTTCTTTGATTCCTATATCACAGATCAAGACACCAAAGCCTTTAAGCAGGTCCAGATCGAATTAATTCATTTTATTTCCCTTCTTTCGGAAACAACTAATACAACAGATACCAGTACCTCAAACTTTCAGAGGTCTTTGCAGAACCATGAAAATCAACTGGATAGTTCGAGTATTAGTCACCCTCCCCTAGGTATAATAGGTAAATTGATTACTGAAACTCAAACGACGTTATCTTCCTTGCAAGCCATGCGCCTACAAATGAATGAAAGTCATATACAAATCAATGAACTCAAGAACAAACTGGACCAGGCAACTGCCGAAACATTAATTGATGTTTTGACAGGCATAGCAAATCGAAAAGGGTTATTGAAAGCTTTTGAGCATGTACTTATACAGCCTAAAAAAACCAGCGCGTCTATCTCGTTATTAATGCTGGATATTGATCATTTTAAAAAAGTGAATGATACTCATGGCCATTTAATTGGGGATAATGTTATTAAATTTATCTCA
>WTAG01000307.1 GCA_013139755.1 Methylomarinum sp.
TGGAATACTCAGCCAGACCTTATGAATGTTATCTGCATCACCTTTTACTGCTGCTTGTTTTAACAAACCACTAAAAGTTTCACTCTCCAATAGTTTGACTTCTGCTTCCATCAATACTTTATTTTGATGCAATGAAGGAATCAGTTTACGTATACCTTCCCAGTCGCCTATATGTTGATAGGTTTGATGCAGCAACTTTAAAACACTGGCATGCCCTGAATCTATCGATTGTAATTTAATTAAAGTTTCTAACGCCTGATCAAATTGATTTGAAGATAAATGTAATTCAGCTTGAGTTAATCCGACTGCAATATCCGTTTCCCCCGACTGCTCCGTTGCCTTCCTAAGATATTCGTCTCTTTTTTCTATTGCGCCACGCGATTGTGCGGCTCTGGCAGCAGTTAAATAATGTAACAACGGTGCGCCACTATTGGAGGCATGCTTAATCAATATTTTTTCTGCTTTTTCCCAGTTGCCTTCTGCCGAATCCACCAAACCAGAAATCAATGCTTCTTGAGAACGATTAAATTTAATATTTTTCCCTTTATTTTTCAATTTACTAGGAAGTCGTAATAAAACGCCTAACAACCTAAACAGTATATAAAGAACAAAAAAAACAGCGATCTGAGATACTGCAAAAAAAACTAAAGATGTTTCCAGTGACCAATGCCCAAAACCAATCAACACATAACCAGGATCACTGTATTCACTCAACCAACCATGAATTAAAAACGCAGCCCCTATAGCTACCGCTAGAGAACCAAGAAAATAAATTATATTTTTCATCACTAAGCTCTCGTTTAAGGTGCAATAGGTGCGACAACAGCTGGTGCTTTTGGAGCCACATCCACTTTAGGTGCCAACTGTTTTGGTTTTTTCTTCATCTGCCCTTTATCAGTTTCTATGCGTAATTTAGTAATATCTTTTAACATCTTCAGCGATTGACTTACATCAGGTAACTGAGCACTCAGTTGAATATTAATCAATCGATCCAACTCTGCCTGAAAACTTTTTGCTTCCGTATTTTTAGTAAAATTAGCATTTAACCACTGCTTGGTATCTGTAATACTGGCTTTGTACAGCGCATCATTCTGCTGTACCAAGGCAATTTTAATCATTTCCACCTTCACACCTAGTTGCTGCCTGATAAATTCGACCTCTTCAGTGGTTAAAATTGCAGTCACGGGCTGATCGGAATGTTTTACCGTAACGTAACCTTCCAGTAGCTGTAATGCTGAATTTAACACACCATGCTCAGATTCTTGTGTCTGATCATGATCATGGATTTGTTTTGACTCTGTCAGCGGTTTACCCGCATAAGGGAGGATCACCGCTAATTTTGCCACCCTATCTTTTAATAACTGAATTGAAGCATACACCCCTACCACATCAGTCTGTTTTACAGAACGCAAACTCTCAATTTCTTTGGCTATTTTTCCACGCACTTTAAATGCTGCGCTATCACCACTCTCTCTTAATCTTTGATCTGCCGCTTCTAATGCCATACGCGTGGTTTTAACATCACCCATTAAATGCAATCTTTGATTAGCCACGCTCAATAAATATTCAGCATCTGCAAGCAGCCAATCACCTCTCGTTTTACCTAGCTGGCGTTTAAGCTGAGAAATCTCAGCACTTAAATCTTTACGAGTACTGTTCAGTTTTTCTGTATGTAACTGGGAAAAATCAGCTAATGTTTTAGTGAAATGAGTATCTTTTCCTGCAATATCAGCGCTAAATGTAGCAATTTGCGACTGCATCGATCCTAATTGTGACTGAAAAGCATTGAGCTGTTTACTGGCCTCAATTTCTCTCATATTATCTTTGCTCATCGCATCACTTTGATCCAGTTGCTTACCTTTCATTTCTTGCAATAAATAATAACCGCCACCCGCCAATACTAATATAAGAAGGAAATTAATAATGCCAAAAACAAGCCAACCATAAGACTTTTTGGGTTTATTTTCCACAGGCTGATTTTGAACCTGCTCTTCATTTTTCAGCTGTTCTTCGCTCACTTCTTCGGCCACTGTATTCCCCATTAATTAATTGTTGAGTTTGCTGCTGTCTCAATAATTGCTGCATCACTCGGATTATCCGTCACAGCAATTCGTTTAAATCCAATCTTTTCTGCTTGCACTTTAATTCGACGACTAATCACAATTAAGGGCACGGCAAGTAACTGTGCATGTAATGATTTATTTATCATTACTAACAAATTATTCAATGCCTCGCCACTGGTGATGGTTATTGCATCAAGCGTACCTTGTTGAAGCATCTCAGAAATTTCTACATTATCGTAAACAGGTATTTCTCTTGCGTAGACTTCCATATAATCTACCTTTGCACCGCGTTCACGCAAGCAGTTAGCTAATGTTTCTCGCCCGCCCTGCCCACGAATTATCAAACAGGATTTGCCATAGACATTCTTCATTTCCTCAGTCGCCAATAAGCCTTCCGTATTAAACTGAGTTTCTGGCAGCAAATCAACCTCTAATCCAGCCGTCTGCAATGCTTTTTGGGTCGCTTTGCCTACTGCAGCTAATGGAACCCGCTTGAAACAGTCTATTCTGCCATTATTCGCCTTAAGAGCAAAATTTACCGCATTAACACTTATAAAAATGAGCCACTGATAATTAGCTATTTTATTAAGTTGCTGCTTAATTAGTACATTATCTATTGCCACAATATCCAGGGTTGGAAAGCGAATAGCACTCCAGCCTTGCTGTTCAAGCAAACCACATAATGCTTCTGCCTGATGCTTAGGCCGAGTGACTAAAACATTATAATTTTTTATGCTGTCATTCAC
>WTAG01000407.1 GCA_013139755.1 Methylomarinum sp.
TTGAATACCAACGTGGTTACAAATTCTCAACTTACGCAACATGGTGGATTCGTCAAGCAATTACCCGTTCAATTGCCGATCAAGCACGAACAATTCGAATCCCAGTTCACATGATTGAAACAATCAACAAACTGAACCGTATTGCTCGTCAAATGTTACAAGAAATGGGCCGCGAACCAACACCGCAAGAACTTGCAGAACGTGTTGATATGCCTGAAGATAAAGTGCGTAAAGTACTCAAAATATCTAAAGAACCTATCTCAATGGAAACGCCGATTGGTGATGATGAAGATTCTCACCTAGGTGACTTTGTTGAAGATGTGAATGTTATGTCTCCACAAGATTCTGCAATGATAGAAGGGCTAAGAGAAGCAACACAAGGTATACTAGGCGGCTTGACCGAACGCGAAGCAAAAGTTCTACGTATGCGTTTTGGTATTGATATGAATACTGACCACACATTAGAAGAAGTGGGTAAACAATTTGATGTAACACGTGAGCGTATTCGTCAGATTGAAGCAAAAGCACTGCGTAAACTGCGTCATCCAACACGTTCGGATCAGTTAAGAAGTTTCCTAGACACTGATAAATAAAAGTTTAGGGCCTATAGCTCAGTTGGTTAGAGCAGGGGACTCATAATCCCTTTGTCCGGAGTTCAAGTCTCTGTGGGCCCACCATATATAATCAAGCCTCAGCATCTTTTCGGTGTTGGGGCTTTTTTGTTTAAATCACTTGGGTCGAGGTTGGGTCGAGGTTTTTATTTAGTATCTCCTTCTCGCCGATTTAGCGATCAGTTCTCCCCAACAAAATTAAATAGCACACTATAAGCATATGTTATTAAATAGCTTATTTCTTAACTATTGTTTTCCGCAACTATTTCCATTCTCTCCCTATTTTCATTTTTCGTCTTAATTTATTTCACATCTTAATTAGGATTCGGTGGTAATACCACTGCTATACCACGGTATGATCGGTTTCGTTGATTTCATTGACTTTTTTGCCACCACTTTCAGTTACTTTATTATTATTATTTTTGAAAAATACATATGCCGCGTTACATGTAACACAATGATTTTAAAGATAATTTATCAAATATTACTGACTATGCTAACTTGTTCTTAAGCACTCATTTGTACTCATTTGTACTCACGAGTCACACAACAAGGAATGAACATGCAAAAACAAACAATAACAACCATTACAGAAATACAGCAACCAAACGAACGCGAACTATTAACATCTGTTGAAGCAGCTAGGATTTTGGCAATGTCGCCTAAAACATTAGCCAGATGGCGCTGCCAAAACAATACCTTATTGCCTTCCCTCAAGATTGGTGGACTGGTCAGGTACATGCGAAAAGACGTGAACGACTTCATCGATTCTTGTAAGTAAATGGGGAGAAGGATATGAAAATTAATATAAATAATGAAGAATTAATTAACAAAGAAATAACGGACGCACAGGCAAAAAGCAGAACTCGTCATATTGATGTAGCTGATGTTATTTATCAGGCAAAGGTGGCGGAGGAACGCCTGATTGATCTTGGTGTTCCTGTCGTTCATCGCAAAGGAGCGACGGTTGACTATGTGAGTCACTCTGGCGGTTACGGCGGCAGTTATGGTGGTACACGCCGCTCCACATGTTTTCAAATAGTCAGAGGCGGAAAGGATTGGTTCTTGGTCGCTGTCTGGCGTGGTTATGCGGATGTAGATAAGGAGTTAACACTGGTCAACGAGGAGCAAGTACGCAAGCATTACCGCGTGCTTATATTCTAATGTCATTTAATCCAATAGCGCTTATAAATGAGAATAAGCGTTTAAATGAGCAGCTGCGAGAGTTAAAAAAGGGACGGTATACGCTGCCCTCTCTCTGTGATTATTTTTCGATTGGCGAGGTGGCTTTTGCACGATTTAGAAAAAATACGCCTGATTTTCCAAGTCCATTTTTAATTGGCCGGAAGCTGTTCTGGTCAGTCGATAAAGTTGATGAGTGGGTTAATAATAATGTTGACTAATACATTAGATAAAATAGGTGAAGCACTAAATGGCCGCAGGAACAGTGATGGTAGCTGGATGTGCTGTTGTCCTGTTCATGATGATAAAACACCGTCACTCAAAGTACGTGCAGGCGACACAGCTATATTAGTCCATTGCTTTGCTAGTTGCGACAGAGGTGATGTTATTGCTGCGTTGCGAGAGCTGGGCTTGCTTCCTCGCGGTGGCCGTCGCGTTCGTAACCGCCATCAAAATAAGAAGAAGTTAAAAACAAAAACAGAATATCAATACGCTTACGGCGTGATAACAGATGATGTAATGGATGAGTTATCGACAACGTGGGATGAAATAAAAAAAGAAAGAGCTGATGCCGCAGCTGATACAGCATGGTTGCATATCAAAGGTCAGCATTTCGTCGAATATGACTTAATTGATGGAATGATTGATGACTGGATAACGAGGGAAGCCGCATGAATAATCATAATATTGAGCCTCAGCAGCTGCCCGTACTGCCTGTATTATCATTAGCCACTGCATTAGCTCGCAAATTACCACCTATTGATTATGTTTTGCCCGGGCTACCCAGAGGTAAGGTTGGCATGCTATCCGCCGCAGGCGGCGTGGGGAAGAGCTATTGGTCGCTCCAAGCCGCATTACAGGTAGCTGTTGGCGGTTTTGTTGATTTTGATTTAGCTGGTGCTGAATTTGAATCTGGCGATGCCACAGGAAGCGTGTTGCTCGTCTCCTTGGAAGATGAAGCTGATGACGTGTCTCGCAGGCTGCAAACAATTATCAACCACTGGGAGGACGATAAAGAGCAAAAAGAATGGCTGGCTGATATAGCAGATAATGAGTTATTTGATATCATCGCCTTAGCCGGTCAAGGCGTGTCTCTCATCGACAATTACGCTATGCCGAACGGTTATATAGCCTCAATCACTGAGCACGCTCAGAAAATGCATCACTGCCGATTAATAATAATAGATACATTGCGTCGGGCACATGATGCTGATGAGAACGATAACGGCGTTATGAGTAAAATTTTAAGGTATTTTGAGAAATTAGCAAAAGATACTAATGCAGCTGTTTTGCTGCTGCATCACGAAAGTAAGGCGGCTATTGGTAACGCAGATGCAGGCGCAGGTGCGATGCGTGGCGCTTCCGCCATTGTCGATAACGCGCGGTGGGTAATGCGTATGCAACGTATGACGGCAATTGAAGCAGAGGCACGAGGCATTTTAGACGACAATATACGCAAACAATGGATACGAGTGACGAATGAGAAGACTAATTATGGCCCAGAAGAAGCTGAAAAATGGCTACTACGCGGATATGGAGGAGTATTGAGTAAGTCCACGCCTCCCGTTAAAGTAGACAATGCTGCTAAAACAAAAACAGGAAGGAGAAGAAGTGTCTAAAATTAAGTATCCTGTTGCTAGAAGTCACCCCACTATCCATGCCTGTCCCCAGTTCAGGCCCATTAGGCGCGGAGCGAGGCGGAAAGGACTAGAGCGAATATACACTTGCGGAAATGGTGATAAATTGACTATTTCCCTTTTTTGGGAGCTAGATATTGCAGATCAAGATCTTTTGCTTTGCCTGTTAGCTATCGCCAGGGCTGAAAGCAGAGGCGTAATTATTCCAGTTGCTCCGGAAACTATCAGCGGCAAGGTATTAAGGGTAGGTCTTGATCTTCAGGGATATGCGGCAACCCAAGAAGCATTGATGATTAGCGTTTCTCGTTTTGAATTGCTGACGGAGTTGGGAAGATCATCAGATTCACGATCATATTTGTGGCTCAAAAATAGTCTAATTCGACTAAGCAAAGTATCTTTTGTTCGCGATAGTCAAACGGATAAGTACTTCTGGACATTTAACTTATTGAGCGTTTCAAGTATCGCTGAACAGATAAATATAGCGATCAATCCTCTGTCCGCACGAGCTGTTCTCGGTCATCAGGACGGCTATGTCCTTCAGCATCGCGCTGAGCGCGCCTCATTGGATAGTGAGGAGGCAAGGGCACTGCATTCCGTGTTGTGCGGCCTTGTTCAGCCGAACACATATAAGGTAATTAATACGGACGTTATTAGCGATCGTGTTTACGCTCGTTATGATGATGTTATCACCGACCGAGCTCAACGAGGTCGAAGAGCAGCGGTCAAGTCAGCCGCTGCACAAATAAATAAGCTAGACGGTTGGGCTTGCGATTCCATCGGAAGAGGCAAAGATAGCTCCTTATCCATTACTCGTAACTATCGAGATAACAGGGACAAAGTATCGGGATAACAGGGACAAAGTATCGGGATAACAGGGACGTTTCTAAAGTTAAAATGCATCTAAAACCCTTTCCACATATAGGTTTACGGTTTTAGTAAAAATTCCTTATATATAGTATATAGATACTATATAGGCGCTAAGCGCCCGCCTAGATAGCGGGCTTGCACCTTAAAAACAAAAAAGAAAGATTAACAAGGGGAAGGGCTAGCGCCCCTCCCCTGCTTCGCGTTACCCCTCCCGTCGAGGAGCAAAAAGAAATTGCATTTGCCTTTATCTTTATCTTCGTTGGTGAATGTGACAACGCGATAGCTGTCACAGAGGGCGATAGCCCTTTCTGATTAAGAAATAAAATAAATACACTCTCTGTATTTATGCTAATATTGGCATAAATGAAAATAACACTACCAAAACCTCTGACATGGGTAGGGGCGTCAAAAAAAGATCTGTTGGACTTTCCTGGGGAGGTTCGCCAGATGATGGGGTTTGCATTATATGCTGCTCAGCAAGGAGATAAGCATATTGACGCTAAGCCATTAAAGGGCTTTAACGGTGCTAAGACACTAGAGATAGTTGAATCATACCATGGTGACACATACAGAGCCGTTTACACCGTAAAATTCGAAGGTACTGTTTATGTTTTGCATTGTTTTCAAAAGAAATCAAAAAAAGGGATATCAACACCTAAACCTGATATTGATTTAATTAAGCAACGATTGAAAGATGCAGAAAGTTTATATCTGCAAGAAAAGAAAAGGAAATAGAAATGAAAATACAGCATGAAGTTAGTACAGGTAATGTATTTGCTGATTTAGATATTGATCAGCCTGTTGAGTTTTTGGCTAAAGCTGAGCTTGCTCAACGTATTGCAAGCATTATCAAGCATAGACATCTAAAACAAGTGGATGCTGCTAAATTATTAAATGTTGATCAACCTAAAATATCTAAATTGGTGCGAGGCCAGTTAAATGATTTTTCATTAGAACGGATCCTTTCATTCTTAATGATGCTTGATCGAGACATTCAAATCGTAGTTAAAAAACGTCCTACAAGTCGACATGACAGTCGACTATCGGTTGCTGCTTAAAGGACGAGATAAGAGGAATACCTCGTCCCTTTTTCTTTTTGAAATCTCGTTGTTTTTTAATTAACGACTTTAAATCCTCTAAAATCAGGCTTGAATTCACGATCTGGGAGTAAATTGTGTCTTCTACTTTCTGGGCAAGCCCAAAAATACTTTTTTTGTTTGGGCGCAAACATTCTAATCATCACCCCATCGCAACCGCTCACTGGGCACGTGTATTCGTCTATATTTGCTTTCATCTTATTTCCCTTTTCATCATTGAATTGAACGCTTTTTTCTCAGTATCCGTGGCTTTTAGCCACTGCTTATTTATATTTTCGTACTTGATCGCTTTTTGTTCATTTTGCAAATTTTGCTGATAATAAACAGAATTTGATCCCATAAAATAACCGGCAGAGATCGAAAAAATCAGCATCATCCCGCCAATAATTAGCCATTTCAATTCTGATTCTGGCTCTATTTCCTGCATACTTTTTTCTATTTTTTTTGAAAATTTCTGAATCGGCTTATCAATCGCAATATCGATTGCTCTTATAGTATTAATCGTTATTTGCGCGGCAGCTGTTTGTGCTTCTATATTTATTTTTTCAAACTCTAATCTGGATTTTGAAATCTCGCTTGCAATTGCTTTTGCTACATTATTTTTAGCTATTTCAGGCGCCTCGCTAATTACTGATAATGCATGAATTATCACCCAGGCCGGATCATCTTTCCCCATGTCATTATCAGCTGCTAAAGTAGCTGCTAACGCTTGCTCCTCAGGTTTTAATTTATCAAATACTTTATCTCGTGTCGTCTCATCATTAATCGCCTCAGCAACCTCTTGAGCGATTTTAGGTGAGGTGAAATCAGGCATGAAATCAACTTCATTATTACTCTCACTCATTATTCCTTTCCCTCAATTAAATCACCGATTAAATGAGCTTGTTTTATCCATTTATTTACCAACATGCGGTTAGCTATAGATAAGCCTCCCCCAGGTGCTACATATTGAGAGAACGGACCAATTTGAACAACCTCTATAACTCGATCGTGCAGACGAGGCAAGTACACCTCTTGACTGCCATTATCGAGCCACGCTGAGCGATGCTCTGAGCTCGCCCAATCAAACTTGTCCGGCGATCCAAAAAAGCCATTTATGACGGCAATTCGATTGTGAGGTAGGGCGATCGAGGCTATCCCGCTTGCGGCTGACTGCGCGGCCAGTAAAGAGCTATCTTCTGTTTTTGCAATCGCAAATAAAACAATAACTTCTAGCGCTATTTCTTGAAGGGAAGGCCCGATAAGATCGACGGCCAAAGGATCAAGTGTCTCGCCTGCTGAAGCAGGCAGATTAACAATAATTATTTCTTCTTCTGCTTTTTCCATTACGTCTATCAGTTGCGCTACCATTTCGACCGGATCGTCACCTCCAAGAGGTGCATTTATACATCGTGCGTAACCATCATATCTACGTCCAACGTCGGGGATAGTTCCATCACCTTCAACTATCAAAGGTGTTATTCCTTTCGTCAGATAATAATCAGCAATAACCGCCGATATAGTCGATTTTCCGGAGCCGCCTTTGTCGCCATGGGCGAAGATTATTTTTTTATTTTTACTCATTATTTGTTACTACCTAAGATAGATTAATCGTTTCAAATTTTTTGCTGCCTGCAATAGGTGAGTGCTTTAGTTGTGTTTTTTCAGGCTGTGTTTTTTCTTGCTCTGCGTGTTCTTTTATATCGTTTTCGATTCGTACTTTTTCGATTCTCGCTTTCGATAACGCAGCCGAAAATGTCCGACTGCTTACGCCTATTTTATTAGCCATTTCTGAAAATAATATCCCCTTACTCTTAGCCTCACTTATCTCAGTTAGTCGATCATAAATAATCGACCATAGCGGTTGTTTTGGTGGTGGTGTTTTTTTTGCTTGAGCGAGCAAAATATCTAACTGTTCCAGATTGTTTTTCACTTTTATATCTCCTTTATTTATTTGTTTTGACAATTCCATTATCCCCACTTACACATTTGCCTTATACCCGCTAATACACGTCCTTTTTGCTCTCCTTGTAGCAGGTTATTACTCAAATAGATTAATCCGTAGAACTCTTGATGTTTACCTTATTTACTTACTATTCTTCCACTATCATTTACTAACGTTTATTTGTTGTTGTATTGATGATTAACAGTAATTAACTACGGAGCGAAGAGGATTTGATACGGAGCTACAAAGATTTTCTAATGTTCACTAAAAAGAAGAAACAAGCACTATATAGATAAGTAAATATTAAGATCCACACCCGACCCACCTTGGGTGTTTTTGCCGCAAAGCTCGCAAATAATTACTTTTCGTCTTGATTTTCTTGCTTTCCATCCAAAAAGGCTGCAATCCATTGGTGCGTATGCGTTTGAAGGTGTCCTCCTCATTTTTAGTGTACATTAGCTACCACCAGCTAATACAAACCCCTCGTTACATGTAACGCCTTGATTTGACAGGGCTTTATATTTTGATATTCTAGTTGTGTGTTACATTTTTAACCGAAAATAGGATCAATACTTATGGGCATGTTTTTTTCTCCTGCAGCCGCCCGACATGCATCACCTGTCGGCGACATACCAGCAACTCTCCTTGTGGGTACATTAGCCTTTACTACCAGCTTTGTAGGTGTTGACTATCTTGCCACTGTCGCCACTAATTACGATAATCTTCCCGCCTTACTATCATCCCAGTTAAATGCTTTTTGGGATGGTTCAGCAAGCCTACTTAAACAACCTATATATAGATGGTCGAGCACACTCTCAACAATAACTTTGACTGCCTCATGTATTGCTTCAACAGTTGCATTTGTTGGTGGTTATTATTTTTATTTAGCAGATGCACCTTTGCTAATTACTCACATCAAAGGACGACAGCTTTTAACTGGAAAAGCTGCAATTAAAAAGTGGCTAAAGAAGCAAAAAAAAGCAGAAGAATATGGTGGCGTAGGTATTCCATTAATAACTACTCCTGAGGGCGTTGAGCTAGGCTTATCGGATCGAGATGAAACAGATCACTGCTTGCTGATAGCAGGTACAGGAGGAGGTAAGACAACCGTATTATTTCCAAGAATTGAAGCCGCGATTCGACGTGGTGATCAAGTTCTTCTTTTCGATAATAAATCAGATTTTACCGCCTCATTATCAAGCGCTAAGAACGTCATTTTGGTCGCCCCTTGGGATGCAAGAGGTTGGGCATGGGATGTCGCTGCAGACATTCAAAATAGGAGTGATGCAGAGGCTTTTGCAGCTGCTCTTATTCTGTCTAGTGGTGATAATCCAATGTGGGCTAATGCAGCTAGAAACATACTGACAGCTATCATTATTCGAGCTCAGCGCGAGCACCCTGGTAAATGGACCTTTCAATTTATTACGGATGTTTTTTCTGCAGGAGCTCCCGAAATAAAAGCCACTGTTGAAAAATATACTCCCGAATATTCCGTTTCTGTTGAAGATATGACCGGCAAGACAGCACAAAGTGTTTTGCTTAATTTAGTGAGCTTTTTATCACCTGTCTTCACTTTGGCTGACGCATGGGCAAGATGCCCAGTTAAAGGTCGATTTTCAATTAAAAGATGGCTCCATAATAAGGGCGAAGAAGCTAACAAAACACTCCTTATTCAGGGTAATGGTGCTCATGAAGAACTACAGAAGAGCATTACCCAATCAATTATTTCAAGCATAAAGCGTGAAGTAACCTCACCTCGTGTCTCGGAATCTACCACTCGTCATGTCTCGATATTTTTAGATGAATTTCCTCAGCTCGGTAAGCTGGAAGGGTTTGATAATTTGGTCGTGGTTGGACGCTCCAAGGGTGTTCGCTTAACCATTGCTATTCAAGATGTTAGCCAGTTAAAAGAAATATACGGCAACAACATCACCCAGACTTGGCTATCTAACTTTTCAACTTTGATTGTGGGGAAATTAGGAGGTGCTGACACCACTAAATATCTAAGCGATTTAGTTGGTAAAAGAAAAATAAGGCGGTACCAACCATCATTTTCAAATGATGGCCAAAACATGCCGAGCAGAACAGATCAATACGTTGAAGAAGAAGTAACAGTTATCAGACAGGAAGAATGGACAACCGAGCTGGGCTTCCAAGGTGACAGCATGCGTATGTGTGTGCTCACAGGTGATGAGTACGCGTACTTTTTTGATGCAGCCACCTTAGGTAACGAAATGAAGCGAATTAAAAGGAAAGCACATGTGCCTGCGAGGTGGACTGCTTCCGACTGGCCGTCAGCTATTGATGTAGCTATTGCAGAAGCAGGAGGACGACTCAAATGAAGAAGAATAAAAACAACATCATCATTCAATTTCCAAGATCGAAAAACTTCAAAGAACTAGCAAAAAAAGCCGAAGAACTTGATCCGAATCAATTTGCAAAAGAGCAGGCAAAAGAAGAAGCCATCGGAAAAATAACCGAAACGGTGGATAATTATTATGCCCTGACAGGAGAGCCTATCACGACCGCTGTTTCATTTTTAATGCATTCAATCGAATTGGCTGAAATATTAAATGGAACGATGATCAAAAATTCTGGATCAAAACTGCCAATCATTATCACCTCTTCCCAATCTCAACAGATCGAAGATGAAGACGAAATTTAAGATTTAACTCTATATAACTATATAAGGAATAGCTCAAATGCGATTTAAACTCAAAAAAGTAACAAAACTTATCAACTGTAACCATCCTCTACCTCTTTATCTTCCCTTGCCAGGTATTTACGTCGATGGCCCAATTGACTCTGGTCATTGCCATATCTTACCTCGTTGTAGCAAATAGTAATGCTATCAATTTCAGATGCAAAATCAGCAGGCGGTGCAGTCAGTTATTTTTCTGACCACCTTGTAATGGAGGGCGCGATCAATCCAACAGAAGACTATTACGCGAATCATGGTGAAGCTGGTCAGTGGTTCGGTAAAGGTGCGGCAGAGCTAGGTTTAACCGGTGATGTAACAGCTGAAGATTTTGGTCGCATGTTATTAGCCATTGATCAAAATGGTGAAAAAATGGTTGTTAATGGCGGCGATGAAAACCGCCGCGCTGGATGGGATTTAACCTTTTCAGCTGATAAATCAGTTTCATCTTTATGGGCTAGTTCATCACCTGCGCTAGCCGCACAAATCAAGCTAGCCCATGATAACGCAGTCGCTAAAGCAATGTCTTTTATTCAAGATGATGGCGGCATTGCCGCCCGCCGAGGTAAAGGCGGAATTGAATTAGAAAATGCAAAAATGATAGCTGCTCAATTCAGTCACGGCACCAGCCGATCTCAAGATCCCCAATTGCATACTCATAATTTTTTGATGAATCTCGCTCAACGTCAGGATGGCTCCTGGGGTGCTGTTCAATCGAAAGAATTTTTTGTTAGAAAGATGGCCGCAGGCGCTTTGTATCGAGTCGAATTAGCCAACCAAATGCAACAATTAGGTTTTGACATCGAAAGAGATAAACGTACTTTTCAGGTCAAAGGTGTTTCCGAAGATCTTCAAAAACATTGGAGCAAACGTCGACAACAAGTTGTAGCAGAAATGAATAAGCATGGCGGAAAATCAGCTAAAAGTGCAGAAGCAGCGGCTTTATCTTCACGTTCAAAAAAAGAAGAAGTTGATCAAGAACTACTCATTAATAGATGGCATGAAGAAGCTGCATACTTTGGTCTAAATCAAGAAAAAATAGCTGAATTACAAGCCCAAGAAAAAGAACAAAAGCAGATGCCAACAGCAGATCAAATCTGGTCTGAATTAACTCAGCACGCATCAACTATTTCAGATCATCAATTAAAAGCTGCCATATTTGAGCAATCACAAGGCATTTTAAGTGCTGATCAAGCTCAAGACTATTTGAATGAGTTTATCCAAGACAATGAAACCGTCATTTTGAGAGATCACCGTGGAAATAAACGCTATACATCGATAGAAATGATCGAGCTGGAACGATCCATTATTGATGGGGCTAAATCTCGTTTAAACGAGTCTCACGCACTACCAAAAACAAGCGTTAATATCGCCCTAGCTAATGTTCCCACAATTTCTGACGAACAACGAAACATGGTTAATCATATTACCTCAAATGGTGGTCTCGCCATCGTTGAAGGCATGGCGGGAACCGGTAAGTCGTTCGCTTTAGGTGTTGCAAATGAAGCTTGGAAAAATGAAGGTTTTAACATAATTGGGACAGCTTTATCAGGCAAAGCAGCTGAAGGACTTGAAGCAGGTTCAAGTATTAAATCACAGACACTGCATAGTTTATTAATTCAATTATCCGAGGATGAATTGACGAAAAAACCAGCAGCAAGAAAACTTACTCCGAAGGACGTTATTGTGCTTGATGAGGCTGGAATGGTGGGTAGTCGCCAGATGTCTTTATTACTTGCTAAAGCAGAAGAGGCAGGGGCTAAGGTGGTGTTAGTAGGCGATAGTAAGCAGCTTCAACCGATTGATGCGGGTGGTTCATTCCGAGGTTTGAGCAAAGCATTAGGCGCGGCCTCATTAACTGATATTCGCAGACAACGACAAGGCTGGCATAAAGACGCTATAACTGCATTTGCAGAGGGCGATGCCGGTAAAGCATTAACTGCTTTTAAATCTCGAAACCTGCTTCAAACTGGCAAAACTCACGATCAAACAATTTCAAAAATGGTTACTCAATGGAAATCAGATCGAGACCAAAATCCTAACTCGGATTCTTTGATGCTGGCAGCTACTCGGTTCGATGTTGCCATGATAAATCAAGCCACCAGAGAGTTAATTAAAGATGAATTAACAGGTAATAAAATCACCATTAATAATTCTGAATTTCAAAAAAATGACAGAGTTTTATTTACTCGTAATTCAAAAGCTTTAAACGTCAAAAATGGCACGTTAGG
This sequence comes from Methylomarinum sp., assembly GCA_013139755.1. The sequence goes on from WTAG01000407.1 coordinate 12,248, forward strand.
CATTGTTTTAACAACTAATGACAACACCATGGCAGTCATGATTGATGGCGATATCAAACGCACCGTAGTCGTCCAGCTTGATCAATATGAGCACGTCCAACACGGCTATGCTGTGACTGTGCATAAGTCACAAGGTGCAACAGTTGATCGCGCGTACGTGCTTGCCGACGAGCGTATGAGCGGGCAAGAATGGTCGTACGTTGCCATGTCTCGCTCTCGTGATGATACTCACATTTTTTGTGATGAAAATTTAATTACCGAACTCGAACAAACGATGAGTTCCTCACACCTCAAAGACTTATCAACTGATTATCAAATCGAAGATTCCGATTCCCAAACGCCAGATATGGCGTTAGACGCTATACCTGAGTTTGAGGTCGATAAGCCTCAAGAACAATCACAATCACAAATGGAGCTTTAAAATGAAGGTACAAATCGAAGCAGAAGTTAAAAAAATGAATAAAGAAATTGAAACGGAGATGGCTAAAAATGCAAAGCACAACGCCAATGAAATGAACAAAAAAGCGAAAGAATTAAATAATGAAAGCAAGCCGCAGGAAGCCTCTCACGAAGGGCCTGAGGGCCTTTCCCAAGCAGAATCGAGACCTGCCCTGGAAGCCTTGCAGCCGAACACTCATACCGCCGTTTTCGAAGATAGAACCGAATATCTTCATCAGGACGGAACAAAGTTAATTGATCGTGGCAATTTATTAACTATCGATCCTGGACGATGGTCAACGCCCGAATCAAGGGCTGCCCTTATCGTTGATGCTGGGGCGGCTAAAGGCTGGTCAGAGATGAGTTTTAGCGGTAGTGATGAATTTGTCGAATATGCCGAAGCACTCGCTAAAGCAAGAGGGATCGAGGTTGTGAATGATGAGCTCGATGATTTTAATGCTAATGCAGTTGTTGAAAACGAGGCTGAAGCAGAGCATTCAGCCGCCGCTTTTGAACCAATAGCTGGTGATGCTGTACCAGCTCAAGCCGAAGAGCAACAGGAGCATACACAAGCTCCTGAGGCTGAAATTGAAATGGAATAAACAAATCACCATAAGGACAAGCTATATCGTGATTTTAAAAAGCAAAACGAAGTGATAAAAAGCATCACATCTTATAAAGCAATAATGAGGCGGCTACCGCCGCACCGAGATTGGTTCATTCATTACTTTTAATTTTTAATTGGAATCATCAGTGTCTCTCTAATTGCATCATCTTTCACCTATCACTTAACGATAGCACTAGCGCGGTATATGGCAAGGGTAAATACACTAAATATGATTTTTTAAAAAGCCAAAAAATAACATTTAGCCCTTGCTATCTACCTTATTCGCTAGTGCTAACGACGTGCCACGGCGAAAGATGACACACTCAGCGAGACGATGATTTAACCAAATAAAAAGGAAAAATAATGACTAAACCAAAAAGATTAGAACCGGCTTCTGAATCCAGCATCTATGCGTCCGATGTCTCAAAAGCAAAAGCATGGGACAGATTTTTAATCATGTCTGACAGAGTGAAAAATAAGGAGAAAGAACAAGAAGGTCGACGGGCCTTCATTGAAAATCGAAAAAACTATATCAAAAACGCACCACATTTTTTAAATTAATTTAAAGGTAATAACAATGGAAAATCAAACACAAACACAAACACAAACAACAATCGAAAACATCGATCAATTTACTGATGCATTGGATGATTTAGGCGTTGATGGTGAAATTGCAGAATACGAACAACTACTCGCGTCCGTGAGCTCTGAGCTCAACGCAGTGCCTCGTTTCGTGCAAGATAAAGCATATGTTCAATCATTCGTTCAAATGAAGAAAGACAGAGTAAATGGTCGCAAGATTTTCTGGCTAGATGGTGATTACGATACAACTAAAGACGCGGAGTGGCTTGCTGCTAATGGCTAATTAGCGTGGTAGGGGTAGAACGATGAAGTAAAGAATGGGGGGTAGAATTAGCTATCCCCTCAGGAGGTAATAGCAATGATAAAAATGTTAATTGGGGTGATGATGACTTGTATAATACTGATGTCAGCAGTGTATGCTTACCTTATTTGACTGGGTACACTCCGGGGACAGCTGAAAGTCGTGCTATTTTATCTCTTAAGAGAGTGTTGTAGTTTTATCATTTCTATGGTAATAATGCTTTAGCAATATTTGCAACTGTTGCTTTTTATCTTTTATGGTTTGAATGAAAGTTAAAAACCGGGTATAATTATTGGTTAATTTATTTAAGGAGGTGAGTAGTGTGCGCTTTAGCAAAAGCATTGCATCTACTTTATATTTAGTATGACTATACTTTACCTAATACTAATTACTGTTGGGGTGTTTGGCTTGTTGGTTGGAACTTTATCTCTGAGAGTAAGCAGAAAACAACAGAAGCAGCCAAATAAAGTAACTTATGGGGCTAATGTTAATAGGCATTTGTTTCAATCTGGAATGGAAATTGAGCATGGAATGGTGATAAATGGGACTGGTAGATTACAAGCCCAAAGCAAAATATCTGAAGGTCACTTTGACTCGATGCTTGCGAAATAAATCACAAAAATGATAATTAAAAGAGCCTTAGGCTCTTTTTTTTGGACATGAAAAATGGAAGATACTAATAAACAAATGCCTTATGTTGGCTGGGTACCCTGCCTTAACGGTAAGTTGGTTTTTGATCTAGTAGAGTGTGAGTTGAATGATGGAGTGAACCCTACTATTGAAGTGGTTCATTATGATCAAAAATCTGACGTTTTAGTGGAATATGTTTTAGTACATTCAACGGTAGATTGGAAAGACTTTGGCGGCGATGATCTGGATGGGTTATGGTCAGTTATTTTGCTTAGCGAGCGAAATATTCAAGATAGCTCTCACGCGGGGACAATATGTTTTATACCTAAAAAAGATGAAGACAGTATTGGTTCAAGTATTATAAAGATAGCATCAAGAATAAATATGACATTAAATTCTGACGAGATAAATAATGTTACTAGTGAATTCATAGAGCTTAAAAATGAACTAGGTATTGCTGCCAAGTTATATGAGAAATGTTATTTAGCAGAGTTTAAACTTGATGATGATGGTTTAGTTTGGATTCAACCAAAAGTCAAACAAGGTGACAATATAATTGCTCGACAAGCATATTATTACATTAAATATACATGGCACAGGCATCGTCACCACGATAGTCGGGCTGAAACGTTAACTACAGTACACAAAGTACCATTAAACTTTTTATTTGAAGTACTTCCATACAATAAGAATAAATATATTGCTAAGCAACTTATAGATGATTTGAAAAGAAACCTTGTTCGTTTCAAAAGAGGGATTGATGATGCATCCCACCGAGAAGTGCTAAAGGCAAAGGGGATCGTTAGCTATACGAAGTCTCTGGTTGAAATATTAAGAGCTAAGAAATTTATCGAGCATAGCTTGTATCAAAAAGAAATAAATCATCTTGGGTACTTCCAAGAGAGTTTAGATATCATTTCAACAGGAATCGAGAAAAACATATCGTTACACAATCAAGCTGTTAATGATGCCAGAGCTGTTATATTGTTCATTTTTGCGATAATAATGCCTTTAATTATAATAAATAAAGGTAATACCGATCCTCCAGGAGTTGGAGTGTGGATTGCTGGTTTATTTTCGACGGATGTAAGCTATCTATCATTTATAGTTTTGATGTTCGCTGCGATGCTGGTTTATATTAAATTTCAATTTAAATATGGGAATTTTGGGATTTTTCACAGATCGCTCAGAAAATCAGTGTCATATATAGTGACAGATAGGAAGTCTAATGATTTTTTATCAAATACTAATGTATTCTCCACTATTCTAATAGTATTCTCAGTTCTTTTGATTGGCTTCGGTATCTTTAATTACTTTGAATTAATTGCCTCCTAGTCGATGGGGTTGGGGTAAATTTTTTCTTGTATAAATGTGGCAACCTTATTAATAGCATCCCTTAAGGTCTCTTCTTCGGTAATTATGTATCCTCCAGTAACATCATTGGTGGTGACATGATTCATTAATCGTTTAGTCATCGTTAAAGGTAGTCCGACAGCTTCACTAATCGTGGCAAAAGTCCGTCGACAATCATGAGGGCTAAAATCTACACCACTTTCCCGTTTGATTATTGCTATTTGTTTGACTGGAGGAGTCATCGCTTTTTTAACGTCTTCTCCTGGGAATACCCAATTACTTTTAGATGTTAGATCATGTAATGATTGAAGTTCAGGAAGTAAGATCTCAGGAATAGGCAATAAATGATCTGTTCCATTTTTTGTATCGATCAAGTTCAGTGTCTTTTTTTGAAGGTCAACATTTTTCCACTCTAGTGTTAATGCCTCTGTAGAACGAACCCCCATATATAGAAGAACTAGCAAATATACCTTGGCTTTATAATTGATCAAACTATTGACGGCTTCATGCCATGATTTTAACTGGTCACTTGCGATTACACGGTCTTTTCGTTTGTTTTTATGCCATAACCTTGCCTTGCTTAATACCTTGGTAGGAGGCTCTCCAATTAAGCCAACTGCTGAAGCATAGTTCATTGTTAATCGTAGAACTCTAAAGGTAGTATTAGCTGTTGTCTCACCTTTATTTTTGGTGATCCACTGATGACGCTCGACAATCATTTTCTCAGTAATTTTGCTAATTGGCTTTTCTAGCCAAGGTTCAAATCCTAATTTAAGTTTATAGCCATAATTCTTAACAGTATATGGTTTCAGCTGTCTTTGAGATAAATATTGATCTAACGTGTCGGCTAATGTTGTGCTGTTTGTTTTTCGCTGTCTTTTTTTCTCAGTTGGATCATCACCACGGTTTAAAGTGCTTAAAGCTTCTACGGCTAGCTTCCTAGCTTCTATTACATTGATGTCAGGGAACGTCCCTAAAGTTACTCTCTGGCCTTGTTGCTTTTGATTATTCCACTTACTGACGGCAAAAGATTTTGTGCCTGCAGCCGTCACTCGGCACGTTAATTTAGGCACATCGATATCCCAATAATCAATGCGTCCCTTCTCGGGTCGAGGTAAGTCACGGATCCTTGCTGGTGTAAATGAGAGTGTTTTTTTTGTTTTTGACGCCATAGCTACGTTTCCTTGGGAATCCCTTCATTAGTCCCTTTGTCTAACGGGTCGAGGTTGGGTCGAGGTTTTTTAGTATAAAGCAGTAATTGTTTGGGTACAATAGAGTAAAGCAGTAAAGTCTTAAATAGGCCGCAACATGATGATAACAGATGGTTTTAAGGGGTTTTTCTATAAGGATTATGAACTTACCAAAAACTGCCTGATAGGGACTCATAATCCCTTTGTCCGGAGTTCAAGTCTCTGTGGGCCCACCATATATAATCAAGCCTCAGCACTATTTCAGTGTTGGGGTTTTTTTATGGGTCATGTCAGGGTCATGTTTTGATGTTCGTAGGTATTAAGCTTTATGCTTAAATTAATATTACAAGATTTGTATTTTAAATTGAAAATATGGGCCATAGCTAAATGGTTATATTTGCATTTTTGAAAATATGTACTGTTTATACGTGTTATATTTACATAAAATGAATATATGGAGCTTTATAGAACTCTATATTTCTATAGAAAAGACGCTTTATAGCGGGTTGTCTTTTATGGTCTGTATTTTTTAATTTGTAGTGAGGGTGTTGTATGTCACGGAGTGGAGAGTTTAAGCGTACAGATACAGGATATACTGCCTTTTTCCCTCATAAGTTACCACCCGATGACCCCGGCATTTCATTAGATGGGGAGCTCGGTGTGTTGCTTTCCAAGGCAGATCAAGCTTTAGGAGCATTAAATACTATTGCTGATGTTATTCCTAATCCTGAACTATTTGTTTCAATGTATATCCAGAAAGAAGCTCTTTTAAGTTCACAGATTGAGGGAACTCAGTCAACACTAATAGATGTACTTGGTATTGATGAAGATCAGGAGCCTACAGTTGATGTCGGTGAGGTAATTAATTATGTGAAATCACTTAATTATGGTTTACACAGGCTTCAAAATGATGACTTCCCTATGTCCTTACGGTTGCTTAGAGAAATTCACTCTATCTTAATGCAGCAAGTCAGAGGGGGCGTTAAAAACTTAACTCCAGGTGAATTTCGCACTACACAGAACTGGATAGGTGGATCAAATTTAGCAACGGCAAGGTTCGTACCTCCACCTCCAGAGACAATGGTCGATGCCATGAACGAACTAGAAGGTTACCTCCACGAGGGAAACGATTTACCAGTATTGATTCAATGTGCACTAATCCACTATCAGTTCGAAACTATTCATCCTTTTAATGATGGTAATGGGCGTTTAGGGAGACTTCTGATTACGTTCTTTTTGGCTTGGAAAGGGGTGCTGAATGAACCGATGCTATATTTAAGCGCATACTTAAAAACACACCAACAAGAATATTATGACCGGCTTACGCAAGTGAGGGTGGATGGTAATTATGAAGCATGGCTCAGTTTCTTTTTAGAAGGAATTATATCTGTGTCTAATCAAGCGGTGCAAACGACTCGAAGACTGCAGCAACTGGAAAGGGATGATATTGATCGATTATTAAGTTCCAACGCAGGGGCAAGGTCAATCCAGTTGTTACGTTTACTAATGCGACAACCTGTAATAAGAGTTAAAGATGTTGAAAAAGAATTATCAATTAACTATTCGATAGCAAACCGGTTGATAGCCGAGTTCGAGAAAATAGGAATAATATCTCAGTCTAATGAAGGGCGAAGAAATAGAAAGTTTATTTACCGAGACTATATTGTCATCATCTCAGAAGGAACGGAGTTGAATCAGCCTGCATCCTAAACGGAAACATCATTTTTGAACCCAAAAGGCAGTTGCCCAAAATTATTTACAGGCTCGGGTTTTTTATTGGTTGTTATTTGAAGCAAACTTATACAAGATCTTCTTTCCACCAACAACTTCAAACCCATTATTCTGATACCAAGGAATTAATACTTGGGGATCGCCATGAAGATCTCCAGTGATCTTAGTAATGCCTTTTGATTTACACCTAGCTATCACTTCTTTTAGCAGGTACGTTCCATGTCCTTTCCTTGTGTACTGGATTTTCTTTTTATAGAACTTAACCCATGGGTATGGAATATAATCAACATCCTCTATGTATATATCTGCCAAGGTGGCAGTGTTATCTCCATTAAAAATAACATGAGCGCGACCAAACGAATGGTTCTGATCTTTTAGTATCAATGTGAACCCAAACTCAAAGCCTGGGCTGACTTCTTCAATCTCTGCATCCATCTGGTTGTCTATCCTTAATGTTTTCATACCTGGCTATTACTAGTCCTTGAAGCAAATCTTTAATAAGTTGAGCGAACATCTTTGAGTGTGTTTTGAACACAGCCGGAGCAGTGCCCTCAGACTCGCAAGGGTAACGTGTAATTCATCGACAAAAGCTTATAGGAGCCATCTAGAGATTCTTCTATATTTGATGAACTACAAGATGTTAATTGATTTACACGACTCAATTGCTACCATTCGTATAACTTCTTCTGTATTTTTATATTCTTCGTTCATGTCACAGTCAGCCGAGAGTAGTCTTGTCACTTTCTCTTTGAGCAGTTTAAGTTCAGTTTGAATTTCGTCATCTGTAGGTTCATCAGGGTATTTACCTGACCAAGCATTGCCCCATGATTGTTCACCTAGCTTCGTAGCTTTGACGAGTGTTAGTGCTTCTTCGCGTAGTTCAGAAAGTTGTTCTGCCGTGAATGACTTTTCCATGTTCTACCTCATCTAAACAGCCGTTAATAGTTATTTTTATTGTTTTTTGCCACTATCGTTTTGACATGGTTAACATGATCTCGATTCGTTTGGCGTGATGGAGGCAATCGAATGGCTTCAATTCTTCTGGTTAGTTTTTGTACTTCGTCATCAGTAAATAAAACCTGTTTCTTAGACTGAATATAATGGATAAATCCTTGCCCCATCGTGACGTTTTCAGGCATTTCTGTTTTCAATGTGCACTCACCCGTAAAGACAATAACGGAAAATACCTGTTCTTCGTTTAACCTTAATAATGAGGCTAATACTTGCGTGTGTTTGTAGTTTTGATGAAGAGGGTTTTGAAATTTACCCGTGTATTTGTATATTTTCTGAGTCCACATCTTTTGATGTGCTGAACCAAATATCCATCCCTTCATATTTTTGGTTTCAAGTACAAAGATGCCATATTTAGAAGCAATAACATGGTCAACTTGAGTTGTTCCATCACCAGCGGGTAGCGTAACATTTTTGATTAAGTGGTAGGCCTCTTTATCTAATTGGCGAGCAATATTGAAATTAACAAAAAACTCGCCAAGGTTACCCTTGAACCTAGCTGTTTTAACAAGGAATGCCAAAGAGCCTGTAAATAATTTTGTGTAACTGCCTTTTGGGTTAAATGTAATCTTGCAGTCTATCTTCAAACTCAATCATAAATCTATTGAGTGCTGATTTCCAATTTCTAATGGGCATAGTCCATTTT
>WTAG01000370.1 GCA_013139755.1 Methylomarinum sp.
AAAGTCAGCAACTAAGTATTAATAAGAAATATAAAAAAGCCCTTTCTTTTATGCATCAAGCTTTAAAACAAAAAGACACAAAAGAACCGGCTATTTTTATTGAATTGGGCCGGCTCTATCGCATGATAGGCGACAAAAATAATGAGCAAAAAATATATTTACAAGGCTTGGAGCAATCGCCTAAAAATATCATTCTAATGTTGAATTTAGCTTCGAATCATGAGATTAATCAAGCATTTGATGATGCAATTGCTTTATATGAAAAAGTGTTGTTAATTAACCCTCAGCATAATGTGTCAAAAAATAACTTGGCAACCGTATTATTAGATCATTATGGAAAAACTGATGATCTCAATAAAGCTATTCAACTAACTGAATCATTTAAACAATCAAATCAGCCTTATTTTTTAGATACCTATGGCTGGGCTAAACTAAAATCAGGAAAAACAGCTGAAGCCTTATCAATATTCAAGCAAGTTATTCTACTTGAACCAAATACTTTAATTTTTCGATACCACTTAGCAGTTGCATACTATAATTTAGGCAATTTAATGTCTGCCGGAGCAGAGTTAAAGCAAGCCTTATATCTTGGTAAAGGCGAAGAATTTTCCGAAAAGGTTTTAATTAAAAACTTACTTGTTAAAATAAAAGACAAATAGTTTTTAGTTAAAACCTAAGCTAAATAATAGCCTGGTTTTTATCTATTTTATAAAATATCAAGTAAACTATATGATAAGGTTCTAGAAAACTATATGATAAGGCTCTAGAAAACCTGATTTGATATTTTAAACCGCATATCGATGTTTCAAGTATTTACATCACTTATGTTGAAGTATTTTTTTATTGTGGAGTTATATATGTTTCAAGCTAAATCGATGGTGATTATACTATCAATATTTCTTTTAATCGGTTGTGCTCACCCCCCTTTAAATAGTGATGTAACAATACCTTCTGATTACACCTATTTGATTGGCTCAGGTGATGGCCTGGAAATTTTTGTGTGGGATAACCCAGATATATCAAGAAGCGTTATCGTAAGACCTGATGGAAAAATAAACACCCCTTTATTAGACGATTTAATCGCTTCAGGTAAAACACCATCTGAACTCGCCCATGATATAGAGGAAGGCTTAGGTAAATATATTAGAGATCCACTTGTTGTTGTTATGGTTAATAGTTTTACAGGTATATATGAGCAACAAGTACGTGTCATTGGTCAAATAAGTGGTGGCTCTAGCAGTGGTGGAACAGGAAGTAGTTCTAGCAGTGGTGGCTCAGGCGGTAGCCGTTATTCTGCAAAGTCCCTCCCTTATAGAATAGAAATGACTCTATTAGACTTAATGATTGAGCTAGGTGGTATTGGTCAGTATGGTGATGGAAATAGATCCAGTATCATTAGAACTATTGATGGAAAAACGCAGCAGTTCGGCGTATTAATTGATAATTTGATTGAAGATGGTGATTTATCGGCTAATATTAAAATTCTGCCTGGTGATATTTTAATTGTACCCGAAGCTTTCTTCTAAGCTTTGACTTACAATTTAAAAGAATTCAATGTAACTAATTTTTTGACGCGCAAGGTTCATTAAAAAATGCAAGATCAGCTGTCTGAAGTTCTATATTTTGCCAAAGGTGTTATTCGTAACAAATGGATTGTAACTCTGGTTGCAATACTGATTTGTATTAGTGGCTGGGCTTATATCTATCAAATGCCAAATGTATATGAATCAAAAGCCCGTGTTCATGTCGATACTCGAACAATGCTTCGCCCCCTATTAAGAGGGATGGCTGTGCAGACTAATGTTCGAGGGCTGATCCAAATCATGAAAAAACTAATGTTTACTCAAAACAACATGCTTCAGGTTGCTGAGTTAGCAGGGTTAGAAACTGATTTAAATGAAGCAAAAAAGCATTCTCTAGTTCAACGTTTAAAAAACAAGGTTCAAATAGTTGGTGGTCGAGATGAAATATTTAGCATTACCGTAGAATCTACATCACCATTAGAAGCCAAAAATTTAGTTCAAGCCGTTTTAACTGTTTTTTCTGCACAAACACAAAAATCAAGTCTTAGTGATGTCGGTTCTGCTCAACGATTTATTGAAAATCAAATTAGAGAGTATGAACAGAGACTACGCAATGCTGAAAAAGCAAAAGAAAATTTCAAACGGGAGAATATTGGGCTACTTCCAGGGCAAGGGGAGTCTGGACAGATTGGCAGTATCCAGCTAATTCGTAAAAAACTGGAAAATGCCTTGTCACTACGTACAGAAATACTCTCTAAAAAAATAGTATTAAAAGAACAAATTGAAGAGGCGTTAGATTCAGGCGATGAATGGGGTTTAACAGGCATTGAAGAAAATGGTTCCACTGGAGATTCTCGCATTGTATCCCTACAACAGAAAAAAGATGATCTTTTATTGAGATACACACAAAATCACCCCAGTATTGTTTCAATTGACCATTTAATTACAACAATACAAGAAACAAATGAACAAGAATTTGAACCAGAAATCACTCTAGATGAGACATTTAAAGCGATGTCCAATCCTTATGTCCAATCCATTAAGATGGGCATCAATGCTATTGATGTTGAAATAGCAACTATTAACGCGAGAATAGCATCTTATAAAAAAGTACTACAACAAGAAGATGATCAGTTTAATACCCGCTTAGCAATAGAAACTGAACTACAAAACTTAAACAGGGATTATCAAACCATAAAAAAGAATTACTTAAGCCTAATTGATCGCAGAGAACAGGCAAGTATGTCAAAGAAAATTGACACTCAAGTTTCAGCCTTAAAGTTTAAAGTGATTGATCCTGCAACGATGCCAACAGCACCAGCAGCACCCAAAAGAAAGATTTTTTATTCAGTTATTTTAGTCGCTAGTTTTATTATTGGAATAGCAGTGGCATTGCTTAAAGTGTTTTTTAGACCTACCTTTATCGAAGCCAAACAATTAAGAGACATAACTGGGCTCCCTATTCTAGGAGTGGTCACTGAAGTTGTTGACGATAACCAGGCAAAAAAGAATAAAGCAAGATTAACCCGATACATACTGGCTAATATTGTTCTTTTAATGGGGTACTCTGGTGTCATGCTATTGGATATATTAAGTTAACTTTTAGATTTATAGGAGGTGTGCAAATGAATATGCTAGAAAAGGCGCTGGAAAAATCGAAGACTATTGAAGAGTCTATCAATAAGAAGCAATCGCAAAAGAAAAATGAACATATTTTAAAACAACAGCAATCTCCCGAACATATAAAAGAGGTTGAGATATCAGCTAAGAAAGCAGACATTGTAAAATTTGACTGGGATTATCTGAACGCTCATGGCTTTATTCGACTAGATGAATCGCACAGTAGAATAGCTGAAGAGTATAGAAGCATTAAGAGACCTTTAGTTACCAATGCTCTTGGAGCACGGAAGCAAGGTATAAACAATGCAAATCTAATTTTAGTCACTAGCAGCATACCGGGTGAAGGTAAAACATTCACCTCTATAAACCTTGCCTTTAGTATTGCAGCTGAATTAGACAAAAAAGTATTATTGATTGATGCAGATGTTGCAAAACCCTCGGTAGCAAAAGTATTAGGAATAGAAACCGAAATTGGTTTAATTGATTTTTTAGAAACTGATTCCTTATCTCTATCGGATATCATTCTACAAACAGAAATACCAGGTCTTCGTATTATTACTGCGGGGAAAAGCCACCAATTTTCAACAGAATTATTAGCGAGTGATAAAATGATAGCTCTCTCTAAAGAATTGAGTGAACGATATTCGGATAGAATAGTTATTTTTGATACCCCGCCTCTTCTTGCGACAACACAAGCCGAAGTTTTAGCTAGCCAAATGGGACAAATTATTTTGGTTATAGCAGCAGAAACGACTGCTCAAAGCTTTGTTCAGGAATCGGTTAAAAAATTACAAAGCTGTTCTGACGTTGTACTCGGCGTTCTAAATAAAGCACAAAGAAATCTTAATGCTGGATATTATGGTTATGGACATTATTAACACATGAGCTATAACAGCCCTCGAAAATTATTTTTTTGTATTTCTACTGCAATTTTAGCATTGCAACACTCTCATGCATTTGCATTAGACTGGCAATTGCGCCCTACTTTGAGCATAAGAGAAATATATTCAGACAATATAACCTTGGCAAGTTCTAATGAAAAATCAGCTTTGGTGACAGAAGTTAGTCC
>WTAG01000529.1 GCA_013139755.1 Methylomarinum sp.
AATAAGAGCGTCACTTAAATCAGTTTGGGCTAAATTTTTCCAGGCCATAATGTTTTTCTTGATAAATCATTTGATATACTCTTATTTTACCAAATTATGCTAAATGGTTCGTGCAAAGGTCTCAGTAAGTGTTTTTATCGTTCCCGCGTTCTATGTCATTGTCATTAAGTTAAGAAATGAATTTAAAAATCAATCTTTTGTAGCCCGTATGGAACGAAGTGGAATACGGGGATTGTACGATTGAATCCCCGTATTACGCCATGCTTCATACGGACTACACCTTAACTTAATGACAGTGACGTTCTACGTGAGAATGTATCTGTGGACGCTCCTGCGTCCTGAAGTGTATGGCTATTTTATAGGAACTTTTATATATGTCGATTAAAGTCCGTTATTTTGCGAGTTTAAAAGAGGCTGTGGGGCGTGCTGAAGATGATTTGGCATTTGTTAATATCGCCTCGGTTACGGATGTCTGGACACAGGCTAATGGTGATAAAGAAAGGCCGGCTAATATTTTAGCCGCAGTTAATATGGAGTATGTTGATTTTAATTGCCCAGTAACTGATGGTGATGAAGTGGCTTTTTTTCCACCTGTGACAGGCGGTTGATATGGAAGTCAAAATAGTTGCTGAAGCGTTTGATCCTTGGCAGGAAATACAGTTGTTTCAACAGTCAGCGCCAGCCATGCGAGGTAAGTATGGGGCGACTAGCGTTTTTGTCGGTACTATGCGCGACTTTAATGAAGGCGATAATGTTAAAGGCATGACGCTGGAGCATTATCCGGGGATGACAGAAAAACAGCTGGCTAAAATTGTCGATGAAGTAATACTGCAGTGGTCGGTGATTGATGTGTTAGTTGTGCATAGGGTGGGAGATATTTTTCCTGACCAGCCTATAGTGTTAGTTGCGGTGTGGACATCACATCGAGGGGATGCATTTGATAGTAGTCGTTATATTATGGAAGCGTTAAAGACTAAAGCGCCCTTTTGGAAGAAAGAGTTATTGCTGACGGATGCCGAGCGCTGGGTAGATAAGAATACGGATGGGTATTTGAAATAACCCTGATGTAGGATGGGCAAAGCGCTTTTGCGTGCCCATCTATTAAGTTATAGAAAGATGGGCACGGATAAATCCTTTGCCCATCCTACAAGTTTTTTTACAATAATGGTGCGATCACTAATGAAACCACGGCCATTAATTTGACCACAATATTTAAAGCAGGGCCTGATGTGTCTTTGAATGGATCACCAACAGTGTCACCACAAATAGCAGCTTTATGAACTTCAGTTCCTTTTCCTCCATGAGCGCCACCTTCGATTAGTTTTTTAGCGTTATCCCAAGCACCACCGGCGTTAGCCATAAATAATGCCATTAATACGCCTGCAACTAATGATCCAGCTAGTAATCCGCCTAGTGCTTCTTTGTTAAGAAAGAAGCCCACTAGAACCGGGGTGCTGATGGTTACTAATCCAGGAAGAATCATTTCGCGTAATGAGGCTTTTGTAGAAATCTCAATACAACGAGCTGAATCTGGCTCTGTAGTGCCTTCCATTAGACCGGGAATATCGCGGAATTGGCGGCGTACTTCTTCTACCATGTCTTGAGCCGCTTTACCGACTGAATCCATAGTCATTGCAGCCACTAGAAAAGGTACACAACCACCAATAAATAGACCAATAACAACCAGTGGGTCGAGCAGATCGATTGTAACTAAGTCGGCAGCCGCCGCATAAGCAGAAAACAAGGCTAATGCAGTTAGTGCAGCTGAACCGATAGCGAAACCTTTACCTACAGCAGCTGTGGTGTTGCCGATTGCATCTAATGAATCAGTAATAGCGCGTGTTTCTGGTCCTAGTTCTGCCATTTCACTGATACCGCCGGCATTGTCAGCAATAGGGCCGTAAGCATCAACAGACATGGTGACACCTGTTGTTGCCAACATGCCAACCGCTGCTATACCTATACCGTATAGTCCAGAAAAGTGATAAGCAACGAAGATTGCAACACAAATGCCTAAGACGGGGAAAACGGTTGAACGCATTCCAATACCTAGGCCGGCAATAATATTAGTTGCAGGTCCAAATTTAGAGGCTGCGGCAATTGCTTCTACAGGTGCTTTTGATGTGTAGTAATCAGTAACACGTCCAATGAATATACCTACGATTGTGCCGCCTAATAAAGCGTAAAACGGGCCGTTGATAGAGGTATCCGCTCCGTTGATATTGAATTGAATAGCAAATGCTTGAATAACAAAAAAAGCAAGCCCTAAAAATAAAGCGGCAGAAATCCAGGTGACACCTTCTAGTGCATGTGCAGGATGAATGTTTTTAAGTAATTGCATGCTTAAAACACCAACTACAGATGCGATTAAACCAATAATGATTAATGCGATAGGCAACAATAAGGCGTTGCTTTGCATGGATGGGTCAATGAAGTTGGTTGAAGCTGCTGCAATGGCAATTGTCGCAATTACTGATCCAACATAAGATTCAAAAATATCCGCACCCATACCTGCTGTATCACCAACATTATCACCGACGTTATCAGCAATTGTTGCTGGGTTGCGAGGGTCATCTTCTGGAATGTTTGCTTCTACTTTACCAACTAAGTCAGCACCTACGTCAGCTGCTTTAGTGTAGATACCGCCACCAATACGAGCAAATAAGGCAATAGATGATGCGCCCATTGCAAAGCCACTTAATGTGGTGTAATTGGCTACGTTTGACGAGTCGATTAAAGCAAAGGCTATGGCTATGCCTGTTAAACCTAATGATGCAACAGCTAATCCCATGACAGAACCGCCACGAAAAGCAACCATTAACGCTGCGCCCATGCCTTCCTGGTTGGCTGCAGCTGAAGTGCGAACATTTGCGCGTGTTGCCGCCTTCATGCCGAAAAAACCAGCAAACATTGAGCAGGCGGCACCGCCTAAGAACGCATAAGCTGTTGTGTCACCTATAAAGTAGAAAATAAGGGCGGCGACGATTACGACGAAGATGGATAGAATTTGGTATTCGGCTTTTAGAAACACCATGGCACCGTCATGAATTAGCACTGAAATGGCTTTCATTTTGTCAGAGCCAGCGTCATGAGACAGGATAATGCGATAGATAATATACGCGATGATTAGTCCAGTAAAACCTATATAGGGACCTACTAATGCAAACAGATCGATGCTCATTAAAACCTCCAATTATTATTATTTTGAAATTTATAATGCTATAAATTAGTGATTTTATCTACCGTTATTTTTTGTTGTTAGTCGCAGTGCTATTGATTTTTTGAATGTTAGAATGTTTGTTTTTTAGTGATTTGTTGTGGAGAAGAAGGTGCTGGGTAATTTGAGGAAAATGAAGACGGAACTAGCGAGTCCAGTAAAGTATCAGTTGCCGTTATCAGATCAATTGGTTGATTTAAACCCGTTGATTGGTCAATCAATAAAATTGGTTTTTACAGGGAATATTGCCTGTGTGTATTGTGATAGAGCTATCAAGAAAACTTTTAATCAGGGGTATTGTTATCCTTGTTTTAGTTCGTTAGCGCAATGTGATATGTGTATTATGAAGCCTGAAACCTGTCATTTTGAGGCAGGAACTTGTAGGGAGCCTAAATGGGGCGAAGAATTTTGTTTTCAGTCTCATTATGTGTACTTGGCAAATTCTTCAGGTATTAAAGTGGGGATTACCCGAGGCACACAAGTGCCTACGCGCTGGATAG
>WTAG01000204.1 GCA_013139755.1 Methylomarinum sp.
GTCGCGCCTAAGGCACAGTTAAAGCCAATAGAAATAGGGTCAACATGGCTTAATGAATTCCAAAAAGCAGCGGCTGTTTGACCTGAGAGTGTACGCCCTGATGCATCGGTAATGGTACCTGAAATCATCACCGGTAATTTATAACCCAATACATCAAAATACTGTTCTACGGCAAAAATAGCGGCTTTGGCATTTAAGGTATCAAAAATAGTTTCGATTAAAATAATATCAACACCACCGTCGCACATGCCTCGCACTGCTTCTGTATATGCTTCAACCAATTCATCAAAGCTAATATTTCTAAAGCCAGGATCATTTACTTCTGGTGACATAGATGCTGTACGGTTAGTAGGCCCTAATGTACCCGCTACAAATCGTGGTTTGTCAGGTGTTAATGCGGTAAATTCAGCAGCCACTTCTTTGGCCAAACGCACTGACTCTAAATTAATTTCATAAGCCAATGATTCCATGTTGTAATCAGCCATGGCAATACTGGTTGCGTTAAAGGTGTTGGTCTCAACAATATCAACCCCCACTTCATAATATGCTCTATGAATCGCCTTGATAATATCGGGCTGAGTTAATGACAACAGATCATTATTACCTTTCAGATCACATTCCCAATCAGCAAACCGTTCGCCTCGGTAGTCTTTTTCTTCTAAATGATAACTTTGTATCATCGTACCCATCGCACCATCAAGAAATAAAATGCGCTGTGATAATTGCTGCTTTAATAATTCAATATTATTCATAGGAGATTAAAATGGATGCTGTTTTGAACGATTAATAGTGCGTCGTATTGTCGCTTTAACTATTGCTTGATATGATTATATTATACAGGCGACTAAATCATCACCTTTACAATCGTTTAAGAGGTATTGAGACAAAAGGCTAACTGTAAAACTCTAACTTAAAAATAGGAGAACAAAATGCAAAAAGCTGACTTATTACAAGTCATCAAGAGCGTTATTGCTGCAGGTATTGGCGTTCAAAGTAACAAAAACAGGGAAAAGGACTTTGAAAATGGATCATTATCCAATTACATCATTGTCGGACTCATTGCTACCGTATTATTTGTTCTTACCTTAGTATTTGTTGTATCTACTATAATAGGTTGAAAAGACTAATCTTCCAACCCAAAAAAGCCCGGTTAAACCCAGGCTTTTTTTATTAGTACATTTGTAGATTTAAATTATTCTGGAGTTGTTTTAAAGCTATTTTTAATGCTTATGAACATTTCTTTAAGTCCGTCAAACAAACCCATAAAATTAAAAGCCTGCTTTAGCATGATAAGCTGCCTAATAATCGCTACTACAAAGAAAGGCACTATCCAAGGTAGAAGTTCAAAGATAATACCAACAACCGTTCCGCCTGTACCAGCTTGTATTCCAGCTGAATCGCTATTATCTCTCGCATTCAAGCCACCCGCACTATCATATTCACTACTGATATCAGTATCAAACATTTCAATAATCATCAGATTAAATTGAATCATAACGAACTGCATAACTAAATAAACAACAAAACTACCCGCTACCCAGTACAGTGCATGACCAGTCTTATTTTCAAGCGCCGTTCTATAAATCCATATCGCTATAAAAATAGCAATGATTCCACCAAAAGTCATTTCATTTACCCCTTGTTATATTATTTTTTTATTATAAACCCAAAACCATAAGATCAATTGCTAGCTAAAACAGCCCACACAAAGTATAGCAACATTATAGATAGCAGTATGAATTAATCAAATAACCAAAACCGCCAGCAAATTGTTTTGCCTTGCATCTATGAATCCATAGATTCTTCAAAAAACAACTTCATTACCTATTTTATCAAAAACATTCTTATTGTCATAAGAATACTCCCTTAAATAAATAATCTCCCCGTTTTAAGACAGCTAGATCACTGCAAATTCAGCTTCATGACTGACCAACTATACTACCCACATTCATACTACTTAGCAATTTATCACGCCTCATTGTATTGTTTTGTCACGCCACAATACGATTAAACAATCCTCAAAACCTATGTAAGTTTGTGCAATTTCTGTTCATTTTCTTCAGCTAAGGTACATATTTATCTTGACTTTAGATCATCCTAAAGTAACATAGGAGCTTCAATTGCCAGAGACATGGCACTTTTATTTTTCAACATATTAAAAAGGAAAACACTCATGGGTGCAATCTTAGACGTAACAGAAATGTTAAAAGAACCAGCTGGTATGGTTGCCGCTGTTGTTGTTATTGCAGCAGGCTACTTCTTCGTGAAATGGGTTTTCAAAGAACCTGAAGACGAAGAGTAAGCTTTTAGCTTTCTTGCTAAATAAGCCGTATCAGGTTTACCTGATACGGCTTTTGTCATTTAAGGGCTAGTGTAAAGTTCACATTCCTTGGTTATTTCCCTTATAATCTTTAGGCTTATACTCTAACAACACCCCGCCCAAATAATGTACCGTCTATTTCACTCAACCATATCCAATCTTTACCATACTAAAGCCCCAACAACTGGAGTAGGGCTCTTTCGCATACTCTTTGGACTGATCACCTTACAAGAAGTCTGCTTTCTACTATATTTTAATCATTTGATATTTGACCCCATACCCTACATGGACGTTGAGTTCCCAATGATTTCGTTCTTCCTATGCTTATGGGCTATTATCGCTACCTTTGTCACTATTGGTTATCGCAGTCAGCAATCCATTATTACTAACTACATCTTTTGGATCGTATTTGTCTCCTTTACGCCCATGCAACGTGATTTTGACGGGGGCTTTGACTTATTCATGATTGGTGCAAATCTATTTATGATCTTTATGCCGATTGACAAAGCATTCTCAATCGACAATTTAAGAAATAAGCTTAAAACACCTTTCAAGCACTATTCCTTATATCCTAAACAAGAAATATCTATTCTTACGTACTATATCCCTGTAGTAATTTGTCTTGGCTTCCTTTATTTTGATTCAGCCATTCATAAAATGTTTGCTGAACATTGGCGCAATGGACTAGGCGCATGGCTCCCCTCGTCAATGCCTTATTATATTTCTACTGTTGACATGAGCTGGCTGCTTAACAATGAAATATTACAGAAAACCATTGGCTACACAATCCTTGTATTCCAATTTACTTTTATCTTTTTATTCCACATCCGCCAACTAAGACCCATCTATTTTCTGATTGGATTCGGCCTACACTTAGGCATTACTGTTACCTTCAACATCTATCCTTTCGGCATGGGAATGCTTATTTTTTATACCCTAGTTGCTCCCTTTTCTTGGTATAGAAGAATTGGCGCTTATCTCAGCGCAAAAACACCGGCTTTAACTGTATTTTATGATGAGCAATGCCCTCTTTGCTCACGAACTATTTTAACCCTAAACCATTTCGACATATTTAACTGCATCGATTTCAAAAGCATGCAATCTTATGCAAATAAAACATCAGCTCTTAATGGCATAAGTGAATCCAAGTTACTAACTGATCTTTACGCAATTGATAAACACAACAATCTATATCAAGGTGTTAACACTTACGCCCACATTCTTATTAAAATGCGTTACCTTGCATTAGCTGGCTACATTCTTAAAGCTCCTGGCATTTATCAACTTGCCTGCAAAATCTACAGAAATATTGCTGACTCACGCGCGCGTATTACATGCGATGCAAATTGCGCCGTAGCTATCGAATCTGCACACACACCCTCTCTATACGATAAGGTATTTACAGATCAACCAACAAAAACAGCAAAACGCAATATTCACCGAATTAGCAAAATACTTATTATTCTTGCCCTTTTTCAACTTAACAGCAGCATTCACTATGGAATAATTTACAGACTACACTTAAACACACATGCAACAGCCTTAAGCAGCCTTGCATCTAGTTTAAGCAACACCGCAATACTTTTTAGTAATTCGTTTATAGGTATTACCCCCCACGCACTTTATTTGCACGATCACTTTGAAGGCTACAACCACCTAATAGCCATTACCTATAACGACGAACAAGGCAATGAACAATGGCTACCTTTTGTTACACCCGAAGGACGCCTAGAATCACCTAATTGGGGACGAGTCCATTCCATGTGGGCAAATATTGCTGTCACACCAAATATTGATAATCAACGACTATCTAAATTCATTATGAAAACAACCGCATTCTGGGGTATAAAATCTGGACTAGACCTGGAAACAACACATTTCAATATCAAACTAAAAAAAATATCAGCACCATCTTATTGGGTTCACAATCTACTTAAATCCAATTTATCGGGGCACTGGAGCAACATTGGAAGTGCTTCATGGCACAACCAATCAATAAATATCAATCTGCCAAATGACATAAATTTACTTTAGTCAATTTTACTATTGCATACAATTATCCCTCATGGTATAAAATACCCGTGCTTACAAAAGTACATATAATTATAAAAACACCCTTTGGAGGATAAAATAATGAAAAAAGTATTATCAGTATTAGCTATGACTTTAATGATCGTTGGTCTAACTGGTTGCATGGACAACCCAGATGGTTCAAAACAAAAAGTATCTAGCGCAACTTCTTCTATCCAGTTGTAAGTTTAGTTATATATTAGAGACCCATTATTGGGTCTCTTTTCTTATTACTAACACTTAAAACACAAGCCGCACACTTTTAAAAAGAAACAATTTTGCATTATTTAATCACATAAATATGCGAAAATTATTTGAAACCCAGATTTCATATCTCCTAATTTCTAGCACTTTTGCAACAGATATCTCCAGCTGCATTATTACCAAGTATTTCTTTTGAATACCCCCACTTTTCAATACCCGATATTTGCAATCGATTATCGTCTATACCTTTCCCAAGTGCACAATTAAATAAACAACACCATCAATTAAGCTAAATAGCACGAACACCAAGCTAATTTTATTTTTTGATAAACCATTTTTTCCCACATTTGCTTAATTACTGAATATAGCTACATCAAACTGAACACTCTTCAATTACTTATTGTTTTTTTATTCTGCTAACCCAACTTTGTTCAGGCGCTAAATATTGAGGCTTATACTGACTACATACGCTAATCAAATCCTCATCCAACTCTAGCTACAAACAACGGTCATAGCAGCTGGTAATCCACTATATCAAGCCATTAACATCGCTGAATATTTCAGCATATAAATTCTTCTTAGCGCCTTAAATTTGCTAATTGATTAAATTCTTATTTTCTCATATAGACTTTATATCTAGCCCAACATCCTCTAATATCATTACTAAAAACCAATTACTTTTATCACTCAATATTTACGTTATTTTGTACAAAACCAGGACAATTCACCCTCCACCTTAATTCACCACCTAGCATTGAGCCCCAGACACCTTCTGTTGCTTATAAATTATCCTATTGACTTCAGAAACAATGCAAAGAATTCTTTATACCATCATGTAACATCTTATGGATAATTCGTTATGGTTATCATTGCTTGTATATATTGATTTAAAATTGTAACTGCAAAGGTATTAGTAAATTTTATATCCCTGTGATTTAAATGACTAAAGGCTTTGTTTGTTCATTTTGTAATACCCCTTTATTACAATCTACGACAAAGACAAATCAATCATTGTTAAAGCCATTAAATTAATCTGCAATATATTCTTCTAATCATATTCCATTGATCACCCATGAAATATTTAGACCAAATATACGATGGAAAAATAGCTATTTCCTCTCCCTCCTTTTAAGCGAGATAACATGCTATCTATGCATGAACCACATTTACACAATCCGATTAACTCACCTATTGCAATAATCTTTAACCCTGACCTTTGTTCCTTGGGAATATTCAAAAAGCTCACCTGAGACACAATCTTTTATACCCCTTTTAATCATATCTTTCTGCATTTAATATTAGTAATATGCGCAGTATAACTTGAGAAAACAACAACAAAATAAGCCCAATCTTACTACAAAAATTCTACTAAATAATTATTAAGATAGGCAGTAACTCATTAATAAATGATGCCAAACCAACTCGTCCAAAGTTATCTCACCTATTCCTAGTGAGTCAACACATCCTACCGGACATTTTAATAATATTTTGCTATCAATAACTCTTTGTATATTTTCCTTCAGGCATAAAAAAACCCCCACCACCCGAAGGTGATGAAGGTTTTATCCCAAATCTAAAAACTAAGTTTTTAGACTTTATTCATTAGATGAAAGATGGGATTAATGGAGCATCAACCATAACCATTTGACGGTTACCATCTTCGTCGAAGAAGAATAGTAGACCAGCGAAACGGCTGTCTGGATCGTAGATCAAGTCAGCTAAACGGTAAACTTCCCATGCAGCGTCAGAAGCTGTAACTTCAACAGTTCTTGTCTCACCAGGAGCAAGTGGGCTGTTGTCAGAAACAGTTAAACCTTCTTCAGCTAAAAGATCATCTGGGTAACCAGTTTCATCTTCAAGAACGTCTGCGTCTAGGAAACGAACAGATGCAGTCATGAACTCACCTAAACGAACACCAGAATCACCGTTGTTAGTTATAGTCAATGTCATTTGCATAGCACGACCTGGAACACGGTAAGAAGCATCTTCAACTTTTACAGTTACAGTTGCTTCCGGCATTTCAACAGGAACCATTCCACGCATTAAACCAGCTTGAAGTGGAGTTGTGATTGGGTACTTTTCGTTAGTTGTACCCATGCTTACTGCTACTATAACCATAGTACCAACAGCGAAAGCTATACCAACTTTCTTATCACCAGCAGAGATTAAAGAATCTGCTTTACCACCGCTTACTGCGATATGACGAGGAACGAACATTGGACGTTTAACCCAGAATGCCATCCAAGCTACACCAATTGCATACCATAAAGCATGCCAGAAATATACGTTATCTAAAGCGTAAGTTTCTAGATCAATTGTTTCGCCAGTCAAAGTAGTTAATGGGTTAACAAATTCACCCATAGAACCAGTAATAGTTACCCATTTACCTGGACCAATGATTGGACCCCCGCCTTCAACGTTCATCATAGTGTGAAC
>WTAG01000696.1 GCA_013139755.1 Methylomarinum sp.
AATAAGAGCGTCACTTAAATCAGTTTGGGCTAAATTTTTCCAGGCCATAATGTTTTTCTTGATAAATCATTTGATATACTCTTATTTTACCAAATTATGCTAAATGGTTCGTGCAAAGGTCTCAGCATATACAAAAAAAAATGCTCCGTTATTTGCAAAAGCATTGGAAATTGTTTGCAGCAGAAGGTGTCTTTTTTATTATCCTGGGTAGCACTGCTATCATCATCCCTCAAGTATTTACCGTAGGCATCGCGCTTTTTTTTGGCTGGCTGCTGTTGATAGGCGGTGTATTTCAAATTATTAGAGCACTTAGCATGATCGATATGCCAGGGTTTAGCTTATGGTTTTTTATCGGTTCGTTACAAACGTTGATCGGTTATTTTTTAGTGACAGACCCTACTAAAGGTGTTATGACCTTAACCATGTTACTGACTATTTTATTTGCATTTGAAGGCATTATAAAAATTTATTTGGCTTTTATGATGCGTCCTTTGGCTCGATGGAGTGGTGTGTGTTTTAGTGGATTTACTTCTTTATTACTGGCCATTGTCGTTTGGCTCGGCTGGCCGGGAACTGCATTATGGGTGCTTGGCTTACTGTTAGGCATTAACATGATTTTTCTGGGCTGGTCATTACTTAATATCAGCTTGCATCACAAAACACTGGAATAAATAAATTATCATCAAAAAACCTTGCTTACAGCTGTCATATTTAACCGTTCATTTTACTTAGGCTCAACAAAACAGGTTATTTACTATGAAATCCAAGTCACAGCCCTTTTCCACCGCCGTTGGATGCAGACAAAGCCAGATCACTAGAAACTGATGCTATTTTGAAGTATATCGAGAGCGATGAAAATGGTCTCTCCGAATCGGATGCTCAAGCACGGCTCGCTTTCTACGGCTTAAATACTATTCAGGAAAAACATAAAAGTCCACTCCTGAAATTTTTGTCTTATTTTTGGGGACCGATTGCCTGGATGATTGAAATAGCGGCAATTCTGTCTGCTGTTGTTCATGACATCGAAGATATGGTGATTATTCTGATCTTATTGTTTTTTAATGCCGTCGTAGGTTTCTGGCAGGAATACCAGGCAAGCAATGCTATCGCGCAATTAAAAAAGAATTTGGCGTTAAAGGCTCGTGCATTCAGAGATGGGCAATGGTCTAGCATCGATGCTACGAATCTAGTACCTGGCGATCTAGTGAAAATTCGCCTAGGTGATGTGGTGCCAGCAGATATTGCATTACTTGAAGGCGATTACCTCAGTATCGATCAATCCGCCTTAACCGGAGAATCTTTGCCCGTTAATAAGCGTACTGGTGATTTAATTTATTCCAGTTCTATTACCAAGCAAGGGGAAATGACAGGAGTGGTGACCAGTACAGGCGTGCATACTTACTTTGGTAAAACCGCAAAACTGGTCAGCTCCGCCAAAACTGTATCGCATTTTCAAAAAGCAGTGATGCATATTGGGGATTATCTGATTTTTATCAGTCTGGCACTGGTAGTCGTACTGGTACTGGACGGATTGGAACGGCACTTGCCTATAATGGAATTAGTGCAATTTGCACTGATTTTGACTGTGGCCTCTATTCCTGTTGCCCTACCTGCTGTTTTGTCAGTAACTATGGCTGTTGGAGCCATAAAACTAGCTAAATTAAAAGCCATTGTTTCCCGGCTAGAGTCTATCGAAGAATTAGCGGGCATGGATATTCTGTGTTCCGATAAAACAGGCACATTAACACAGAACAAATTAACCCTGGGTGAGCCAGTGATGTTTAACGGCGCGAATGAACACGAGGTAATTCTTTCGGCAGCGCTGGCCTCTGATGTTGAAAACCCTGATGCCATTGATAGTGCCATTCTTCAAAAGCTTAACGATGACAAAGCATTACAGTCTTTTCAGACACAACACTTTATGCCTTTTGACCCAATACAAAAACGTACCGAAACGGACATAAAAACCAGGCAAGATCATCTATTTAAAGTAAGCAAAGGCGCACCTCAAGTGGTTCTAGATTTATGTAATCCAGATAATTCCCTGCGCGAGCGTGCTGAACAAACAGTCAATGATTTTGCCCTGAAAGGCTATCGTGCCTTGGGTGTTGCTAAAACCGACGAAGCCGGGCATTGGATATTTTTAGGTATTCTGTCATTATTCGACCCGCCACGCGAAGATGCTGCAAGCACCATAAAAGATGCGAAAGCACATGGAGTCGATATAAAAATGGTCACTGGCGATAATATAGCTATTGCCAAACAAATTGCGACTGAACTGGGCTTGGGAGAAAACATCCTGCTGGCTAATCAAATTATCAAAGCAAAAGATAAAGAAGACATCATCCATAATGTGGCTCAGTGCGCCGAACGTGCGGATGGATTTGCACAGGTATTTCCTGAACATAAATACTGGTTAATAAAAGATCTACAGGCCAACAATCATTTAATCGGTATGACGGGTGATGGTGTTAATGATGCCCCTGCTTTAAAACAGGCCGATGTAGGGATTGCCGTTTCTGGAGCCACTGATGCTGCAAGAGCTGCTGCTGACCTTGTGCTTACAGGGACAGGGTTAAGTGTGATCATCAATGCGATTGAAGAAGCACGACGTATTTTTGAGCGCATGAATGCCTATGCTATATACCGCATTACCGAAACCATTCGGATCATGTTATTTATGGTATCAGCCATACTGGTTTACAATTTTTATCCGATTACTGCGGTGATGATTATCCTGTTGGCATTATTGAATGATCTGCCTATTTTAACTATTGCCAAGGATAATACCTGGCTATCCCCCACGCCAGTAAGCTGGGATATGCGCAAAGTGTTAACGATTGCCACTGGGCTGGGTATAGTCGGCGTTACCCAAACATTTTTACTGTTAATTATTGCCAAAAACTATTTTCATGTCAGCCTTGAACAGTTGCAAACGATTATCTTTCTTAAGCTTGCTATTGCAGGCCATTTAACCTTGCTTGTGGCTCGTACTCGGCGTTTTTTCCTGGCTAGCCCTTATCCGGCGCCTATTTTAATTTTTGCAATCATCAGCACGCAAACTGTTTCTACACTCATTGCCGCGATGGGCTGGTTTGTAACCTCTATCTCCTGGAAATACATTGGATTAATCTGGGCTTATTGTCTAGTTTGGGTGTTTATTAATGATAGTGTTAAATTACTGATATACCGGCATTTAGAACATAAAACCGAAAGACATAGCCGCTTTCTTAGTCATCTTAAAGGCTCATTGCTTAGCCACAATATAAAACATAAACACACTTAAACCAATTGGTGATTGATCATGCAACAGCCTTACCTGCCCCGTACTCTTCCCGTTGGACTGGAAATATTAGCTGAATTCGCGCTTGATTTACGCTGGACCTGGAGTCATGCTGGTGATGCGCTGTGGCAAACCATTGATCCTAAAATCTGGAAAAAAACTCAGAACCCCTGGATGCTATTGCAAAATGTCAGTACAGAACGTCTTGAATCGCTGGTTAAGGATCAGACATTTCAAAGCAAACTTACCGCTTTAAAACGGGAAAGAACCGAGTATTACAGTCAAGAAGGCTGGTTTCAGTGTGAATACTCACAATGCCACATAGGTACGATTGCTTATTTCAGCATGGAATATGGACTTGGCGAAGCACTACCGATATATGCGGGTGGCTTGGGTATCTTGGCAGGTGATTTATTAAAGTCTGCCAGTGATTTAAATCTGCCTTTAGTGGGCATCGGCCTGCTGTATCAACAAGGCTACTTTCGACAAATGATAGATGCACAAGGTGCCCAGCAAGCTTTCTATCCTTATAATGAACCAGCCACCTTGCCTATTCGACCTGCATTGGACAAACAAGGCAATCGCTTGACGATTGTTCTGGAACTACCTG